>DASVZC010000094.1:0-7336 GCA_036391835.1 Ktedonobacterales bacterium
TTTCGCATGCTCGAAATGACGCGTGAGTTTGCGTTGGCTCGGCTTGAAGCGGCAGGCGAGGCGCCGCACTGTCGCCTGCGCCACGCGAATTATTATGCGACCATGGCAGAATCTATCACCCGATTCGGCCCGGGGCGCCGACCACTTCACGCCAATCCAGAGCAGGAATTGCCCAATGCGCGTGCGGCGTTAGAGTGGGCGCAGCTCACCGAGCAGTCCACGCTTGGGTTGAGATTGGGCGGGTTCGGGCGTCTCATGCATGTGCGCGGGCAGATACGAGAGGGAATCGAGTGGATAGAACGCATGCTGCTGCTGGACCAGCGGGTGCGCGCCCGCGGCTCCGAGGCGGCCCCGCTGAGCTTGCGCGCGGAGCGATTCAACGGGCTCGCGCGCTCACTCCTCTCGTTTGGTGACCTGAATCGCGCTGAGGCGCACGCGCATGAGGCATATCGATTGGCCGAAGAGGCCGGAGACGACTACGCCATGAGCGATTCCGCTGCGACGCTCGGGATGGTCGCACGACAACAAGGGCGCCTCGAAGCGGCAATCGCTGCGCTAACACTCGCGCGCGACCACACGCCGCTGGCCGATGATGGTGGCCTACGGTTTCGCATTGAGACTCTCCTGGCCGATGTCGAATGCGATCGTGGCAATCTGACGATCGCCGCGCATCTATTGGAGTCCGCGCTCGCAGGCGCCGAAAAGAATGGCAACACGTGGGATGCGGCGCGCATTGGGACGCGGCTTGGTTGGGTGGCCTGCCAGCGCCGGCAATACGAAGATTCGACGCGCTATTTCCAGGCGAGCCTCATGATCTTCCGCACGTTTGACAGTCCAGGCTTTACTGCGTCGTGCCTGGAAAACTACGCTGGAACCCTCTCCGCAGAGGAACGACATGCGGAAGCGACGCGCCTCTGCGCGGCGGCCACCACCCTGCGCGAACGTGCGCAAATGCCCGCTCCACGATTGGAAGGGGAGGCTGTAGCGCGGATTCTCACTGCTGCCCAGGTCACATTGGGTGTCGTGGCCTACCGCGAGGTATGGGAGGCAGGTTCTGGGATCTCGGGAGACGAGGCAATCGCGCTCGCGCTCACATACACGGCCCAGCGGCTCACCGCTGACACGCAGCCACAGGGCGAACGGCGTATTTTCGCGGTATGATGCCTACCAAACTGACGCATACAGAAGACATCGCGGTGATAACAGGGAGGTTTCGGTGGCGACTGTCACGAACTACGCGCTGTATCTGGAGTCAGGGCCAAAGCAGCGCAAGACGATGGTTCACGCGCTCGATCTTCTGGGGTGCGTAGCGGTTGGCCCCACCACGCAAGATGCGCTTGCCGCGACACCCGACACTATCCGCGCCTACTTGCGATTCCTGCGCCGCCATGGGGAAGCCGTCGCCGATCCCACCGAGTCGTTCGAGACGCATGTCGCCCAGCACATCATGGAAGGGGACTGGCTAGGTAACGGCTCGCCCTATCTCCTCTTCGACGCCGACCTGGAGCCTGTCACAGCCGACGAACTGGAGATATACATCCAACGCGCGCAATGGATGACCACTGCGCTCGCAGACTGGGCGGAAACACGCTCGCCTGCCGAACTAAACGAGACTGGCGCGAATGGTGGGCGTACGTCCTTGGCAATCCTTCGGCACGTGCTGGGAGCGCAAGGAGTCTACTTCGCGGCTGCGCTTGGCGGCGCGCCAGGGTTCTCCGCGTTGGCGAGTTCTGTCGAACGCGGCGAACGCGACATCGCGGACGCGCTACGACAAAGCGCCGAGATGCTCGCCGCCCGCGCCCGCGCAGTGACTCCTGAGCAACGCGCCGCCGTGCGCTTCCTGCCGAAGAACAGCCGCACCTTCCGCAAGGGTCTGCGCCGCACACTCGAACATGAATGGGAGCACCTGGCGGAGTTGTCGCGCCGTGAAGGTGGCCCGATGCTCTAACAGCGTGAACGACGCAGAAACTAGACCTTCACCCGACGGCCGCGAGCGCCAATCATGAGTAAAAGAATCAGGCCCGCCGCTGCCAAAATAGGGCCGACCACCGCGAAAGTAGTGTTCCCGCTCATCAGATTGCCCTGGATGATGTTGAGGCCCTGTAACGTCCAGACGATACCAATGAGCACCGCGAGCGCGCCGACAATCATTACAACCCACCGCATTGGCCACTCCTGACTGCTGTCTGAGATGTCCCTGCGTAGACGCGGCTGATTATAGCCGCGTAGCGCCTTTGTCGAATAGTACGCCAAGATGGTACACAGTCGCCTATCGCTGCTGGCGGCTCGGGCCAGAAATCGACACAAGACCCACATCCCAGGCCCCAATTGGGGTTGGAAGGTGGGTCTTGAACGCACTCTGGACGAAGCGCGAAGCTACTCCGCGCCGTACATGATGGCGCGCTTCACCTCTTCGATCGCCTCGGTGACGTGAATGCCACGCGGGCAGGCTTCGGAGCAGTTGAAGATCGTGCGGCAACGCCACACACCTTCACGGTCGCTCAGGATGCCAAGCCGCTCGGCGCCGCCACGGTCGCGGCTATCGAAGATGAAACGGTGCGCGTTGACGATGGACGCTGGACCCACCCAGTCTGGATTCGCCCAGACCGACGGGCAGGAGCCCGTGCAAGCGCCGCACAGGATGCACTTCGTCGTCTCGTCGTAGCGTGCGCGCTCCTCGGGCGACTGCCGCCGCTCGGTGCGTGGCAACGGCTCCTCGTTGATGAGGTATGGCTTGACCTTCTCATACTTATTGAAGAAGGGGTCCATATCCACCACGAGGTCGCGCACCACCGGGAAGCCGAGCATCGGCTCCACGGAGACACGCGCGCCCAGGTCGGCCATCAGCAGCTTGCACGCCAGGCGATTGCGCCCGTTGACGCGCATCGCATCTGAGCCGCAGACGCCGTGCGCGCACGACCGACGATAGGTCAATGTGCCGTCCTGAGTCCACTTGATCTTGTTGAGCGTATCGAGCAGGCGATCCGTTCCAGACACATCCAGCGTGAATTCTTGCCAGTACGGCTCTGACTTCACATCCGGCTGGAAGCGCTTGATCTTCACCTTCACTCGTCGCGTCGAGCTATCTCCCGCCATATTGGCGCCGTATCCTCTCTCACCTGTAGGACAGGGTCAGTGATGCACCGCTTCCGTTAGTATTTGCGCTCTTTGGGCTGGAACTCGGTGATGACCACCGGCTTGTAGCGCAGTTCCGGCTCACCTGCGCGCTCGCTCTGGTAGGCCAGTGTGTGCTGCAGGAAGTTGACGTCGTCGCGCTTCTCGTAGTCGGGCCGATAGTGTGCGCCACGGCTCTCTTTGCGCGCCAACGCACCCGCGACGGTCGCCTCTGAGCAATCCAGCAGGTTGCCCAGTTCGATGACCTCCATCATCTCAGTGTTAAAGGTCTTCGAGCGGTCCATCAGGCGCACCTTGGCGAAGCGCTCTTTCAATTCGACCAGCTTGGCGCGCGCCTCGGTCAACCCCTTCTCATCGCGCACCACGCCGACCTTGTCCATCATCACGTCGCGCAATTCCTGGCGAATGGCGTCCTGTGTCTCACCTTCGGTGCGACCCAGCAGCGTCTCGATCTGCTCGCGGGCTCGCTCCTCGGGATTGTCGGGCAGCTTGCCGAAATCCGCCTCGGGCAGCCACTTCTGCGCGATGTGCTTGCCAGCGCGACGCCCAAAGACAATCAGGTCGACCAGCGAATTCGTGCCAAGACGATTGGCGCCGTGCACAGAAACGCAGGCCACTTCACCAGCGGCATAGAGGCCCGGCACGACGGTGTTCTTCTCGTCCATGATCACCTGGCCCTCGATGTTCGTTGGCACGCCGCCCATCGCATAGTGCGCTGTTGGCTGAATCGGCACCGGCTCGAAATACGGCTCGACGCCGAGATAGTTGCGGGCGAAGTCTGTGATGTCAGGCAGCTTCTCGTCGATCTTCTCTTTGCCCAGGTGCGCCACTGAAAGATAGACGTAGTCTTTGCCGTCGACGCCGCGCCCTTCAGCGATCTCCTGGGTGATGAAGCGTGACACCATGTCGCGTGGCGCCAACTCCTTCAGTGTCGGCGCGTACCGTAGGCAGAAGCGCTCGCCGTCTTTATTCAGCAGGTAGGCGCCTTCACCGCGCGCCGCCTCAGACAGCAGGATGCCCACCTTGTACAGGCCGGTCGGGTGGAACTGGTACATCTCCATGTCTTCGAGTGGGATGCCGCGACGATAGGCCACCGCCATACCGTCGCCCGTGCAGGCGAGCGCATTGCTGGTGACACGCCACGCGCGCCCATACCCGCCGGTGGCCAGCACAATCGCCTTGGCATGGAAGACATGCAATTCGCCATCGCGGAGGTTCATCGCCACGACGCCGACCGCCTGCCCTTCGTTCATCAGCAGGTCGAGCATCATGTACTCGTTGAAGAAGTTGACCTGATTCTTGACCGACTGCTGGAACATGGTCTGCAGAATCATGTGGCCTGTGCGGTCGGCTGCGTAGCAGGAACGGCGCACTGGCCCTTCACCGAAGTGGTGGGTATGGCCGCCAAACCGCCGCTGGTCAATCCTGCCGTCATCGGTGCGGTTGAAGGGCAGGCCCCAGTGTTCGAGGTCGTACACCGCTTCGATCGCTTCCTGCGCGAGCACTGCGCCAGCGTCCTGATCGACGAGATAGTCGCCACCTTTGACGGTGTCGAACATGTGCCATTCCCAGTGGTCTTCTTCCTGGTTGCCGAGCGCAGCCGCGACGCCGCCCTGCGCCGCGCCAGTATGCGAGCGCGTAGGATAGAGCTTGCTGATGACGGCGATGCTGGAATTGTGCGCCAGTTGCATAGCGGACATCAGCCCTGCGCCGCCTGAACCAACGATGACCACATCAAACTTGTGGTAATTCATGTGAAATGCTTTCTACAGCCGCACGAACGCCTGAGTATGACCGCGCGGAAGATGAAGCCAACGCTCGCTACCGGCCAAGGAGTCCCATGATGGCCTGGGCCGCGGTGTGATTGGGTTGGAACGTAATGATGGTCATCGAGCCCATCAACCAGAA
Organism: Ktedonobacterales bacterium; assembly: GCA_036391835.1. GTDB lineage: Bacteria > Chloroflexota > Ktedonobacteria > Ktedonobacterales > JADMIN01 > JAKAIY01. Next base: position 5,044 of record DASVZC010000094.1, read on the forward strand.
GGTGATCGCGATGACGAACAACGCCGACGTCACCGCCAGCTTCCATCCTCGCGAAGAGATATAGTCGTCGCACACGATGCGCAGCCCGTTCAGGCCGTGCAGCAGCGCGAGTGTCAGCAGCAGCAGGTCATACACCCGCCAGAAAGGATTCCGATAGCGAGCGGCGACAAAGTCGTAGACCGTCGCGGAAACGTCGTTTGACACGTGCATGAGGAAGACATGCACGAGCGCAAGAACGACGAGGCCGACACCGCTCACACGGAAAAAATACCAGGAGAACGTTTCCCAGCTGGTCGCTCCCTTGCCTGGCTTGTTATAGGCGCCAGCCTTGTTGATCGTGCGCTGGTTCGTCGAAGTCGTGGCCATGAACCGTCTCGATTCTCTAGATGCGTCTCAGCGCCGCCACATGGGCCGCGCCGGAACGGATGGTCAGATCAAGCGCACTACAGCGCGGTGTTCGCGCATGAACCTTGTGGGCAGATGCCGAACGCGGGCGCCATGATGTAGTAGGCCATCGGGATGAAGGCCAGAATCGTGATCGCCAGCACAGTGATGAACATACCCTGCTGGTATTTGTAGCCCGCGGGCCAGAAGTCGATCAGGATGATGCGAATGCCGTTGAAGGCGTGGAAGAGCAACGATGCGATGAGCGCCAGCGAGATGACGCGAATGATCCCGGTGCTGAAGATAGCGATGGCGTCGTTATAAATGGTTGGCCCGAATCCGATCAGCGTGATGTCCACGATGTGTACCAGCAGAAACAGCAACACGCCTAGACCGGTAATGCGGTGCAACAGCCAGGACCACTGGCCCGACTGACCTCTGTACATGACGTACTCCTCGGACGAACTAGGCCGTTAGGCGGCGGAATTCGTTGACGCCGCGGCACGGCAAGTGGGGGGAGATCCGTGGGGCTGGCGCTCGCGTGGGGAGTGTCGCGCACACCCAGCGCGTCCGCCCCGAACGGGCGAATTCGCTCAACTGAGCGCTCAATGCCGTATGCCTCATCGCTGGATCGCAACCACCTGACTGCTTTGTCGCAGGCGCGATTGTCTCAACGTCGCAAGGGATGCGCAGCGCGCACGAATCTGGCGACGAGCGCCCAGCGTGCGTACCTCACAGGTGATTATACGCTGTCATGCGTCCCTTCGCGTAGTATACGCCCGCACACAAGAGGCTGGCTGGTATGGCGCGTGGGTCTGCCATCACAATCGGGCAGTGCGCTGCCCGTCTGAACTCATCCACGTTGAGAGACTTAAAAATGAGCGCGATTGCGCGCTGGCTCAGATATCACAAGCTGGTCACGCGCAGATCACCGCGCGTTGTGCCTGTTCGACCGCAGTGACCGGTGCACTACGCCTTGGCCTGTGACGATTTGCGCTGGACGCCTAATACGCGGAACAGCACGACGAACCCGAACCCAGCGGATGCGCCAGCGTAGATTCCGCGCATCCAGGATTCACCCGCATCGCTGCCTGCGAGCAGTCCATGAACGGTGACGAGGACGAAGGCGACAAAGCTCAGATAGTGCACGATGCGCCACATGCGATATGGCATGAATGATTGGAACCACGACGTGAGAAGAAGCGCCACCATGACATAGAACGCCAGGATACCAAGGATGACAGCGAATGGCCGATAGGGCTCACTCAATGGGAGCAGCACATTGTTCAGAGAGAACGGGAGATAAGGGTCAAGGAGAAGTGTCGTCAGGTGGCCTAGAACGAGCAGCGTGGCGAGCGCCGCGACGAATTGGTGCAACTCATCCACGATCCAACTCACACGCTCACGCGCCTGTGTGGCGACACTACGGAGCGCGCCGATTAGGACGGAGGCGGTGAGTGAGATATATGCGGCCACGGCCAATGTGCGCGTCAAATACCACATCATTGGGCTGGCGCTCGCGCGGCCTGCGACGCCGAACGTCGCCAACCGAACCGCAGTCAGCGCCACAATTCCGTGGATGCCACCGTTGCCTGACATCAAGAAAGCCATATCTGACCCCCGCCACCATATACCGTGAGATAATCTTGTAGATTCGACGAGCAGGCGATTTCGCCAGTGCTCAGTGTCAAGATGAGCGCCACAGGCGAGTGACCATAGTGGCCTTCGTCCGTGGCGCGACCAAACTTCGAAGCGCCCTCTGTCGCCTGCGCCCAGGCGCGCTCGACATGTCGCAGCGCGAGAGGTAAACCATCCAGGATAGCCACTTTCGCCGCCACCTCCGCGTGTGCAGCCGTGGGGGCGAATGCCGTCGCCGCGACAATGCGTGGAGCATCCTCACGCGCTGAAC
>DASVZC010000095.1:0-20738 GCA_036391835.1 Ktedonobacterales bacterium
CACCAAGAAGCAGGCGCAGGAGTCCATCCGCGACGAGGCAGAGCGCAGTGGTCAGTTCTTCGTGAACCACCGCTGGCTCGGCGGCATGCTGACGAACTTCCAGACCATTCAGTTGCGCATCCGCTACATGAAGGACCTGGAGGCCCGCCGCGACAACGGCGAGTTCGACCGCCTGCCCAAGAAGGAAGCCCAGCATCTGACCGATGAGCTCGATCGCCTGAACAGCACGCTCGGTGGCATTCGCAATATGCGCCGCCTGCCGGCTGCCATCTTTGTGGTGGACACGCGCAAAGAGCATACCGCTGTGCTGGAAGCCCGCCGCCTGGAGATTCCAGTAATCGCGCTGGCCGACACGAACTGCGACCCCGATGAGATGGATTACCCCATCCCGTCGAACGACGACGCGATTCGCGCCGTGCGCCTGCTCTGCCAGAAGGTCGCTGACGCCGCGCTCGAAGGCCGCCGCCAGTATGAGTCGCAGCGCGAGCGCTCGGAGGGCACGACTCGCGCGACCGCAGCGCCAATCACGCTGGAAGATTTCGGCGCGCAGGCTGAGCAGCCTGCCGCTGCGCCAGTGGCCGAGGCCGCGCCTGTGACGCCTGCCGCGACAGCCGGTGAGGCTGTCGCGGAGACCGCCGCGCCAGAGGCTGCGGAGAAGACTGAAGCTCCCGCTGAGGCGTAAGCCACGGTGGAGCGCATGTGAGCGCCGGGATGCCGTTGCGGTGTCCTGGCGCTTTCTGAACATAGTGGCCCTGTGCAAGGGCTGGTTGAACGCGCGTTCCGCTTGTCCTGGCGGCGCGCGTTTTGCGCGTCCGGCGCAGTTTCATCAGCGCCACGCGAACGGGCGTGCCGCGTGATACTATACATGGCGCTGGGATACGTCAAGACGGCTCTGGTTGGCTGACGCGGTGGTGTGTCAGCGCTGGTAGACCGAGAGGAGATAGACAAGATCATGGAATTTACGGCGAAAGACGTCGCCAAGCTGCGCGAGGTCACCGGAGCGGGCTTTGCCGACTGCAAATCTGCCCTTTCTGACGCCAAGACGTTTGAAGAAGCGGTCAAGCTGATCGAAGCCAAGGGTCAGAAGCGCGCAGAGAAGGTCAAGAGTCAGGACCGCGAGACGCACGAGGGCCTGGTTGTCTCATACATCCACCACGGCGGCAATCTGGGCGTGCTGCTCGAACTGAACTGCAGCACCGACTTTGTCGCGCGTAGCGATGAGTTCAAGAACCTGGCGCGCGAGTTGGCTTTGCAGATCGCGGGCTCCAACCCGAAGTACGCCACCATGAACGACGTCCCGGCTGAGACGCTCGAAACCATGCGCAAAGAGTTCGAGGCTGATCCTGAAGTCCAGAAGCGCCCTGAGAAGGTGCGCGCGCAGGTGGTCGAGGGCAAGATCAAGAAGCAGCTCTCCACCGAAGTGCTGATGGAGCAGGTTTGGGTGAAGGACGACAAGGTGCTCGTCGGTAAGTTGGTGGATGATGTCATTCACAAGACCGGCGAGAACATCATCGTGCGGCGCTTCGCTCGCTTTGCGCTGGGTGCGTAGTTTCCGGACGAGCCGCATTGGAGCATCCCTATTGGCCTCCAATGCGGCTCACGCGCGTACTGCGTTCCACACGACGACGCCTGCTTAGACATCCCGCCTGCGAGGAGAGCTATGACCGCCACAACCGCCTACCAACGCATTCTGCTGAAACTTAGCGGCGAGGCCCTGATGGGTGAGCAGGGATATGGTATTGATGCCGCCGTGCTGAAATACATCGCCGACGAGCTCAAACAGGCGCATGCGCTGGGTGTGCAGATCGCCATCGTCATCGGCGGCGGCAACATTCTGCGTGGCAAGACCGCCTCATCCGCTGGCATGGACCGCGCGCAGGCCGACTACATGGGCATGCTCGCGACCATCATCAACAGCCTGGCGCTGCAAGATGCGCTCGAACGCGCTGGCATGGAGACGCGAGTGCAGACAGGCATCAACATGCCATCCATCGCCGAGCCATTCATTCGCCGCCGCGCCATTCGCCATCTGGAGAAGGGGCGCATCGTCATCCTCGCGGCAGGCACGGGCAACCCCTTCTTCACCACTGATACGGCAGCGGCGTTGCGCGCGGTGGAATTGAACTGCCAGGTGCTGCTGAAAGCTACGAAAGTAGATGGCGTCTATGACGCTGACCCCATGCGGAATGCGAATGCGCGTCGCTTTGCCGAGATCAGCTACATGAAGGCGCTGACGATGGGCCTTGCGGTCATGGATGGCGCGGCGCTCTCGCTCTGCAACGACAACAAATTGCCTATCGTTGTCTTCGACCTGCAAACGTCTGGCCAGATTCTCGCGGTAGTGCGTGGGGAGCGTCGTGGCACACTCGTGCATGAACTGCCTGCTGAGCGTGACGCAGTGTGGGCCGAGTAGCGGCTTATCACCCAAGTGTCACTCAGATGACGCCCAAGTGTCGCGCAAGTGTGGCGCGCAGCGGTTACAATAGAGCTACAACGCACTGGTGAGCGCGTGTAGACATCGTGTGAAGGGAAAGGTATCATGGCGGTAGACGTATTCGCGGACGTCGAGCACCGCATGAAGTCCGCTAACGAAGCGCTTCAGCGTGAGTTGAACACCATCCGCACAGGCCGAGCCACTCCTGCGCTGCTCGAACGGCTCACCGTGGACTACTACGGAACGCCGACTCCGGTGCAGCAGGTCGCGACCATTCACGCGCCAGACGCGCGCACCCTGACGATTCAACCTTGGGACAAGCATGTCCTGGGCGATATCGAGAAGGCGATTCAGAAGAGCGATCTGGGGGTCAACCCCACGAACGATGGCGTGATGATTCGGCTAGCTTTGCCACCTCTCACTGAGGATCGACGTAAAGAACTGGTGAAGGTCGCGCACCGGAAGGTGGACGAGGCAAAAATTGCCGTGCGTAACTGTCGCCGCGATGGGCATGATACCCTGCGCGAACAGGAGAAGGCCAAAGAGATCAGCGCAGATGAACTCAAGCGCAGCGTTGATCGCCTGCAAAAACTGACCGACCGCTACACAGCAGAGCTGGAAAAACTGGGACAGGCGAAGGAGCAAGAGATCCTCTCTGTCTAGCCGACCGGGCCACGCGACTGATGAACTGCACGATACGCCCGGCGGAACGCTCATTCGTTTTCGTCCGCGAAGCCCCGCGCGGTGGCTCCCTTGCCGCGCGGAGATGGGACCGTTAGGAAGATCATGGCAAAGCGACGAATCAGAACGTTATTCTCGGCGATCTCTGGCGCTATTGATGGAGGCGCCCGCGCCGCCGAGCAGGAGCGACGCGCCGAACTGGCGAATCTTCGTATCGTGGAGGGACGCGCTGTCCCGCGCCACATCGCCATTATCATGGACGGCAATGGACGGTGGGCGACTGAACGACGCTTGCCGCGCGCCATGGGTCATCGCGCTGGTGTCGAGGCGCTTCGGCGTGTCGTGCAGCTCTGCGACGACTATCACGCGCCGATGCTGAGCGTCTATGCCTTCTCCACGGAAAACTGGGGTCGCCCACAGGAAGAAGTGGACGCTCTGATGGGTCTGATGTGGGAAACCATCCGCAGCGATGTTGATCGCCTGCATCAGAATGGCGTGCGCTTGCGTCACATTGGTCGACTGGAGGGCCTGGCGCCTGACGTGCAAGAGGCCATCCAGTGGATGATGGATCTGACGCGCAACAACACCAAGCTAGAACTCAATGTCTGTTTCAACTATGGTGGGCGCGCTGAAATCGTAGACGCGGTGCGCGCCATTGTCGCGGAGGGCATCGCGCCTGAAGCGATCACAGAGGAAACGCTCTCCGCGCATATGTACACGCGCGATCTCCCGGACCCAGACCTCATCATCCGTACGGGCGGCGAGATGCGCCTGAGCAATTATTACATCTGGCAGGCGGCCTACGCGGAGTACTATTCGTCACCTCGCCTGTGGCCCGACTTCGACCACGATGACTTTGTAGCCGCGCTCGACGCTTTCGCCTCGCGCAAGCGGCGCTTTGGCAAAACGGACGCGCAGATCGAGCAGGAAGCCCAGGCAGCCGCAGCGGAATCAGCGGAGGCCGCCAAGCGAAGCAGTCAGGCAGACACGACTCTCGCCACGTCAGGCGCACAAGCTGGCGCTGAGGGAGTACACTAAGCGCTAGGAACTGGGAACCCGGGGAAGCGGCGATACGGCGTTGAGAAGTCGCCCAATGGTTGTGCGAGGAGGATAGCGATGACCTATGACGCTTCGTCGGAGACGTCATCGCCGCCAGCAGGTCACTTCGATGCCGCCTCGCCGCCTCCTCTGGTTCCCGATGTTCCGCCTGGAAACGTCCAGACGACAAGCGCTGGCTGGCTCGCGAACCTACGCCAAAGGCTTGGGTCTGCCGCAGTCTTGATTGCGCTGGTCGTTTCCATCGTCTTCTTCGGCGGCTGGATTGCCTTTGTTGGCGCAGTCGTCTTCCTGTGCATTGGCGCATGGGAAATGAGCAGCATGCTCGCCCACCGCGGCTGGCGACCGCAGATGCTCATCAGCATCGCCCTCGGCGCCGATTTCCTACTCGCCGCGATGCTTCCTCAGCAGCGCCTGCTCATCATCGCGGGCGGCATCAGCGCAAGCGTCATTCTCTCATTCGCCTCCTTCCTCTTTGGCGGAGAGAACTTCGAGAGCGCGCTGCGCGACTGGGCGTTGACGCTGGCGATTCCTCTCTATCTTGGCTGGCCACTCTCGCTGTTCCTTGCGCTACGTGGGTCGGCGTTTGGCCTTGGCTCGACGGGTTTCTGGTGGGTGCTTGCGACATTTGGCATGGTGTGGGGCAACGATACCGGGGCGTATCTGACCGGCCACTATTTCGGCAAGCATAAGCTAGCGCCGCGCATCAGTCCGGCGAAGACGTGGGAAGGGTTCGCTGGTGGCATGCTTGTGTCCATCTTCGGCGCGTTCCTGCTGACCTATCCCATGCATCTACCGTGGTTTGCCACACTCACCCTCGGTATTTTCACCTGCATCGCCGCGACGATTGGCGACCTCTCGGAATCGTTCCTCAAGCGCGGGGCAGGCGTGAAGGATAGCGGCCAACTCATCCCCGGCCACGGTGGACTGCTCGACCGCATGGATAGCCTGCTCTTCGCGGTGATGGTTGTCGTCACCTATGCCGCTATCTTCGACCCGCTGCTGCTGAGGTAAGAGAGTGTCTGTCGCTAGCGCGTGTGTGGATCGGGCAGCAGCGGCATGCTATCTGGCTCTTCGAGCAGGTTGACGCCCGTCAGGTCTTGCGTGTCGATCAGCGTTTGAATCGCACGATGTTCTGCGCGGTCGCGCACGGTCGTGATGGCAGTCTTGATCTCAGAGAGCGGGAAGCGGTGTGTGACGAGCCGCTCCGGCGTCAGCCGTTGCTCACGGAGGAGTCCCGCTGCCAGCGTAAACGACGTCACCCGCCCACCGATGGAGGTGTTTCCATCGGGGTCAAGCCAGGTCTCGGAGCCATGCGCGTAGGCGCCCACCAAAGCTACCTCACGCAGCCAGAACGCGCTCATGTCCAGGCGCATCCAGTGCTGCGAGCGCGCCGCCAGGACCACCACGCCGCCTTCGCGTACCCATGTCAGCGCCTGACGCATGGACTGCTCTGTGCCGAGGGTATCGTAGATCACGTCGAAACCGCCGACCAGCATCTCAGCGCCAATCTGACCGCGATAGAGCTTGGCTCCAGTCATGCGCGCGACGGCTGCGATGCCATCTTCAGGATGCAGCACGCGTGTGGCTCCCATGCGTGTAGCGAACTCCGCCTGGAATCCATACTGCGGCGCAACCGTGATGTTCAGCATGGGAGACATCGCACGCAGGGCCTGGGTGACGAGCAATCCGTGTGTCTCCGCGCCAAGCACCATCGCCTGATCGTCTACCTGGGGCTGATAGGAGAGCGCGGCATGCAGCGCGGCGGCGGTCGGCTCCAGCAGCGCAGCCTGTTCTGTCGTCAGGCCATCGGGCACAAGGAATAGCTGGCGTTCGTGCACGACCATCTCATCACCCCAGCCGCCGCCAACCTGTTCTGGTCCCGGCAGATAGCGATTCTCGCAGAGCGAGTAGGCGCCTGTTGCGCAGTGGCGGCAGGGAGGCTCGATGTCGTGAGTTGCGCAGCAGTGGCCGCACTGATAGGCGACTCGGTCCCCTACGCGCAGGAAGCGCGCTTCCGGGCCAACTTCGGTCACGGTACCAGTGACCTCGCGGCCCAGATAGATGCGTCGTGGCTGCGGTATCGCCGTTGGCGCGAGCCCGGCCGCCATCGTGGTGATGGTACGCTCGACCTCGTCTAGCGCGATGCCCGCGAGTGTGTTACTGACGCGCACCCAGGCGCCATCGGGAATCGCGGGGCTGGGCATACGCCGCACGCGCAATGGCGCCACTGGACTGAAGTAGATGCGGCGCGAGGCGTTGCCCAGCGTCCGCACGCTCAATGCCCGCGCTGGATTGAGATCGAGATAGGCGCTATACATGCGCGGCTGGCCCCCCAAGTACTCGCTAGAATGCCACGATGCCCGATTCGCAGACACGCTGACCGAGCGACGCGTGATAACCCAATCGAGTATAGTCTCCCATGGCCGTGAGCGCAACGCAGCCAGGAAGCGCGGGGCATTCCAGCGGCGTGCCCCGCGCTTCGAGCGACTAGCCAACTGGCGACCATGCGGCGTCAATTCACGAAGTAGAGACGCTTGCGGCTATTCTGGCTGAAACAGCGCTATGGTATTGCCGTCCGGGTCTTTGAACCAGGCTGACTTGCCGATTCCGGCAGTCGTCGCGATATGGTTGACGGTCTTGAGGGCGGGGAAATCGTAGTCCTCGAAGATCACCCCACGCTCCACGAGTTCGCGCACGTCGGATTCGACATCGTCCGACCAGAAGCGAACCTGTGTGTGGTCCGCTTTGTTTTGCGTTGGGCGCGCATACACCAGTAACGACGTTCCATTACCACATTCGAACAGGAGATGATTCTTGATGGTCTTCGGCGAAAGCTTGAGGCCAACCTTCTGTTCGTAGAACTCCTGGGTTCTGGCAATATCGGTTGAACACAACACCGCCGAAAGCTCTCTGTTCCCCACCACGCTGCGCCTCCTCTGAGATGAGCCGGCTCGACGGCTGCCGAACCGTATGCGGCAGTGACGCTATCGTGTGTCAGCAGGTTGACTACTAGTGGCTGGAGATCGCGCTCGACGCTAATGCGATGACGGCTGAGGATAGACGTGATTTGGTCCAGCGCCCGCGTGATCATGGACTTTGCCTGCTGAGGGGACGACGCGCTGCTTGTGCAAAACATAGCACAAATCGCCCTTCTACGTTGCGCCAGGGCTGGCAATGAACAGTGGCGGATGTGGGTGGCTCGCTAACACTTCTCTTACACACTTCCTACGGACCTCTAACATCCTGTCTACACACATCTAACGGTTAGTGGGCGATACTTTGTGAGGACAGCCGCGCGCCTTCCGATCTCAATGGATGAGCGCGCGGCGACATGAAACACAGAAGACCAATACCCTGGCAGGTCTAAGCCATTGCAAGCGTAGCGCTACAGGAGGAGAATACCGTGGCTGCGAAGCTCCATCCCATCGCCGATCGTGTCGTCGTGAAGCCTCTACAGAAGGAAGAGACGACCAAGTCCGGCCTGATTATCCCCGACACTGCGAAAGAAAAGCCTCAGGAGGGCGAGGTCGTCGCTGTTGGCGTGGGCAAGTTGCTCGATAACGGCAAGCGCGCCGAGATGGAAGTCAAGGTTGACGACCGCGTGCTGTTTGCCAAGTATGGCGGCACCGAGTTCAAGCTGGACGACGCCGAACTGCTCGTTCTGCGTGAGTCTGATATCCTCGCCGTCATCGAGAAGTAATTTCGATCCGCTCGACACGAGCGTACGTATGTTTCACTGATTCACAGGAGATCAATACCACATGGCCAAGCAGCTCGTCTTCGACGAAGCAGCCCGTCGTTCCCTCAAGAAGGGCATCGACATCATGGCGGCCGCTGTCAAGACCACCCTGGGCCCGAAGGGCCGCAATGTCGCCATCGACAAGAAGTTCGGCTCGCCCTCCGTTACGCACGACGGTGTAACGGTCGCCAAGGAAATCGTCCTCGAAGATCCGTTCGAGAACATGGGCGCCCAGCTCCTCAAGGAAGCTGCGACGAAGACCAACGATGTCGCAGGTGACGGCACAACCACCGCGACGGTGCTGGCGCAGGCCATCGTCACCGAGGGCCTGAAGAACCTGGCCGCTGGCGCGAACCCGATGCAGCTGCGTCAGGGCATCGAGGCTGGCGTGAAGGCGATTGTCGAGTACATCAAGAGCGAGGCCACCCCGGTCGAGGGACGCAAGGAGATCGCGCAGATCGCGACCGTCTCCGCTGCCGACCCGCAGATTGGTGAGCTGATCGCCGATGTGATGGAGCGCGTGGGCCGCGATGGTGTCATCACCGTCGAGGAGAGCCGCGGCACGAACTTCGAGACCGAGTACGTTGAGGGCATGCAGCTCGACAAGGGCTACACCTCCGCCTACTTCGTCACGAACTCCGAGCGCATGGAGGCCGTCATTGACGATGCCTACCTGCTCATCACCGACAAGAAGATCAGCGCTGTCGCCGACATCCTGCCGGTGCTCGAGAAGCTGACCCAGATCGGCAACCGCAACATCGTTATCATCGCCGAGGATGTGGACGGCGAGGCGCTGGCGACTCTGGTGGTCAACAAGCTGCGCGGCATCCTCAATGTGCTGGCCATCAAGGCTCCTGGCTTCGGTGACCGCCGCAAGGCTATGCTGCAGGACATCGCCATTCTGACGGGTGGCCAGGTCATCAGCGAGGAGACAGGCCGCCGCCTCGAGAATGCGACGCTGCAGGACCTCGGTCAGGCGCGCCGTGTTATCTCGACCAAGGACGAGACGACCATCGTCGAGGGCAAGGGCGAGCAGAGCACGATCCAGGCCCGCATCAAGCAGATCAAGGCTGAGATCGACAACACTACCAGCGACTACGACCGCGAGAAGCTGCAGGAGCGCCTGGCCAAGCTGGCCGGTGGCGTGGGCTTGATCAAGGTTGGCGCTGGCACCGAGGTGGAGCTGAAGTTCCGCAAGACCCGCGTTGAGGACGCGCTCTCCGCGACCCGCGCTGCGGTCGAAGAGGGTTACGTTCCTGGTGGCGGCGTGGCCCTGCTGAACGCTGTCGATGCGCTGGAAAATGTGAACCTTCAGGGCGATGCCGCGACCGGTGTGGCGATCCTGCGCCGCGCGCTGGAAGAGCCGCTCCGCCAGATCGCCGCGAACGCTGGCGAGGACGGCGCGGTCGTCGTGCAGACGGTACGCCAGGCGCAGAAAGCTGAGAAGAGCATGCGCATCGGCTACAACGTGCTGACCGGCAAGACTGAGGACATGATCGACGCGGGTGTCATCGACCCTGCCAAGGTGACGCGCTCTGCTCTGGAGAACGCCGCCAGCATCGCCGCGATGATCCTCTCGACCGAGGCCCTCATCACCGACCTACCCGAGAAGGAAAAGCCCGCTGCCCCGGCGATGCCGGAGTATTAGGCCAAAGCTTTTTCTCGCGAACCCCGAGGGCGTATCCAAACCGGATATGCCCTCTCTTTTCGTCTGTGCTCCCTTTCGTATTCATCTGTTGATGCCGATTGTGTCGCTGGCGTGTGGCGCGACCTGCCCCCCGCCCCGCCCCGGTCGCTCGCGGGGTTCCCCTCCCACGGGGAGAGGCGAGCAGGAACGGGTGGCGTTTAAGGCTGACCCTGCTCACTCAGGAGCCACGTCGCGACCTCACGCCACCACCATACCTAGAAATCAGAATTCCTCATGTTTTCCGCTTCTGTTCGGCGCACAATCACCTCACGAATCCGGCTATCCAACGGAAAAAATCAGGGAGCGGACAGTCGTGGTATGGTACTTGCTTCACTTGTGCTGCGTTCCCTATTGGCGGTCTTTGTGGAGCATAGTTTCTAGAAGGAAGAGGTGCGGAGACATGAGCTTTCAGGACTATCCCGGCGATACGATGAATCAGCATGGCGCAGGGCTGACGCCACTGGTGGGCTATGGCGCCGATTCTACTCTGAATACCAGTTCCGGCTCGGACGCGATTCCAACCAGCGTCACGACACCAGCCGGCGCGACGCCTGCAATGGGCGCTCCGCAGCCGTCGGGCATGCCGCAGAACCTTGGCACGTCGTGGTCACCGGGTGAGTCGGCCACAGGCTCAACCCTGGGCTCGACGACAGGCTCGACTTCTAGCATCAGACCCGATGTCACAGACCTTGGTGTGGAAGACCTGGATCAGGCGTACTGGACTCTCCAGCGGGCGAGCGTTGTTGCGGGGATTGTCGCGACGGGGCTTGCCACTGGAGCGGGTATCGCGTGGTTCATTCTCGCCCGACGCCGCAAAGAGCAGAATCGACGTCTGGCGGCACAATCGCGTGGCTTGCTGAAATTTGCCCCGCCAGTTGCGCGTCCGCGGCTTTCTGACGCCGTAGAGTCTGGCGTCGCTGCGACCGACCTGGCGCGGCAGACTGCCCGCGAGGCGAGCGACATGGCCATTGCGCTGGCTGATGCGGCTGTCGCCATCGCCCAGGATGCCCTTGAACGCGCGCAGGCGCTTCGGGAGTCGATCTTCGACCAGACCAGCAGCGCCGCTCAGGACACCCAGGGCAACCTGCTCGACACCTGGAGCAAGACACGCGACACCGCCACTAGTTCATGGAAGACAGCATCGCAGGCGGCCCGCGCAGCCTACAAGGCATCGCGTCGCACGGCAAACGCCGCACGTGACGCTGCGATGCAGACGGCGCAGACCGCGCGCGATCAGAGCGCTAAGACGGCCAAGGTCGCGCAGAGCAACTACAATTTCCTGCGGAGCAAGATGAGTAGCTAGCGATCGAGGTCCGACGCCTGTGCGCATCGGGCACGAGAACGTGAGCGAGTAGTCAGAGTGCGGCTCCTGGCGCAGTGCGTCGGGCGCCGCACTTTCTGCATTTAGAGCAGGCGTGCGCGACGACATGCCCGACAGGCTACGTGTGTGGCGAGTGGCCGCGCCAGGCCGTATAATGACCGCGATATGCGCCACGCTGTTGAATACCATATGTGCGGCGCGTCTTGCGCGCATTGTCGAGCGTAGAAGGGTGGTCGTTCCACCCGCGAGGGGCAGAGCATGGAACAACTCACCAATCTCGTGGTGTCGGAAGGCGAACTCTCGAATATCGCCCGAGTGCTGGGGCGTCTGGCGCTCGACACGGGCGCGAGCTATACGATTCTGCTCGATAAGAGTGGCCAACTCATCGCCTCACACGGCCAGGGCCATCGCGACCTCACGGCGCTCGGCGCGCTGATGGCGGGCGCGTTTTCCTCGTCGCGTCAGGTCGCCGAAATCCTTGGTGAGCAAGATTTCCGCAGTATTCTGCAGCAAGGCGTGCAGGAGAGCATTCTGAGCACGTTGGTTGGCAATCAGTGGTTGCTGGTCGTCGTGTTCGAACAGCAGACACACGTCGGATTGGTCAAGGTGTTGGCGCGCAAATCCAGCGACGAACTGGAGCGCATCCTCGACCGTGTGCGCCATGGTGGCGTTCAGGCGCGGCAGCAAGTGGTGGATGTGCAGTTCCGCGCAGACGTGGCGAACACAATCGATTCACTCTTTCAAGATTAGCGTCATCGCAGCGCGGGAAAGTGGAGCAGGTGGCGCATGGCGCTCATCAACGTCGCCAAACGGGAAATACAGTGCAAGATTGTCTACTACGGAACAGGCTTCTGTGGGAAGACGACCAACCTCCAATATATCCACAGCCATGCGCCACAGCCCGCGCGCGGCGACCTGCTCTCCATCGCGACGGAGAGTGAGCGCACGCTCTTCTTCGACTTCCTACCGCTCGATCTCGGGCAGGTGCACGGGTTTCGCGTGCGTTTCGCGCTCTACACGGTTCCGGGGCAGGTGCTCTATGAGCGCACCCGCGTGGCTGTGCTCAACGGCGTGGACGGCATCGTCTTTGTCGCGGATTCGTCGCCAGACAAGCTTGAAGAGAACTTTCAGAATCTGCTCGAACTCGAAATGAATATGCGTCGCATGGGCAGAGACCTCGGCTCGTTCCCGTTCATCATGCAGTGGAACAAGCGCGACCTGCCCGACGCTGTCCCAACACAAACGCTCGAACGCTACCTGAACCGCAGGCGCGCTCCCTCCTTCAATGCCTCGGCGTTGACGGGTGAGGGCGTGTTTCCGACCCTGCGGGCGATCTGCAAGGGTGTCATGGGCAGTCTGTGACCATGAGACTCGCGGTCGATTGCGCGTTCGCGCCATAGAGGAGGAGAGACCATGCGCGCCATTATCAGCGTTGACAACAAACAGGGAATCGAAGCCTTTGCCGCCGGGCTGGCGCAACGAGGGGTCGAGATCTTCTCGACGGGAAATACCATGCGCGCGCTGGTGGCGGCTGGTGTCCCGGTGCGCTCCATCTCGGACCTGACCGGCTTCCCTGAGATTCTGGGAGGGCGTGTCAAGACGCTTCACCCTGCCGTCCACGCGGGCATTCTGGCGCGTCGCGATGATCCCGCGCACATGGCCGAACTCGAACAACACGGGCTACAGCCGATTGATATCGTCGTCTGCAATCTCTACCCGTTCAGCGAGACGGTGGCGCAGCCCGGCGTGACGCTTGAGCAGGCGATCGAGAAGATTGACATCGGCGGGGTCACCCTGATACGCGCCGCCGCGAAGAACTTCGTCTCGGTTACCGTCGTCGCGCGCCCTGAAGACTACGAAGAGACGCTGATCGAACTGAAGATGACGGGCGCGATCAGTCTGGAGACCCGACAACGCCTCGCGAATGTCGCGTTCCAGGTGACTGCGCTCTACGACACCGCCATCGCGACCTACCTGCGGCGTGGGCAGGAGAGCATGGTCTTCCCTGAGCACGTGACACTGGGCCTGCGCAGGCTGCGCAAGCTGCGCTACGGTGAGAATCCGCATCAGGCCGCCGCGCTCTATGGCTGGTCGCAAGAGCCCGGAGGACTCGACGAGCGCGCCGACGAGGCCTCCGAGACGAAGGCAGCGACGGCAGGCGTCTCCACACTGGCAGGCTCGCAGATGTTGCATGGCAAAGAGTTGGGCTACAACAACCTGCTCGATCTCGACGCCGCGCTTGGCGCTGTCGCCAGCTTTAGCGTGCCAACTACTGTCATTATTAAGCACACGAATCCATGTGGGCTGGCCTGCGGCGACACGCTACAGCAGAGCTACATCCACGCGCACGCGGGCGACCCAGTCTCTGCCTACGGCGGCATTGTCGGCTTCAACCGTGAGGTAGATGAGGCGACCGCCCGCGAGGTGACGCAACTCTTCTACGAGGCGATCATCGCGCCGCGTTTCACTGAAGATGCGCTCGCCATCTTGAAGCAAAAGAAGAACATGCGCCTGATCGCGACCAATGCGCCGATTGGCCCCATCGTGCCCGCCAGCCTGGCGACGAATGCGCTCGACATGAGCCAGATGGATGTGAGACGCGTCACGGGTGGTCTGCTCATCCAGACTGCTGATGTCACTAGTGAACTCGACACGCAGCGCAAAGTTGTTTCTGAGCGTGAACCCACGCTCGAAGAACTGACCGATCTGCTCTTCGCCTGGAAGGCTGTACGCCACGTCAAATCAAATGCGATCGCGCTGGCGAAGAATCTGATGGTCGTCGGTGTGGGCGCCGGGCAGATGAGCCGTGTCTACAGCACGCAGATCGCGGTGGAACGCGCGGGAGACCGGGCGCGTGGTAGCGTGCTGGCCTCCGACGCGTACTTCCCCTTCCCCGACAGCGTGGAGGTTGCGGCGAAGGCAGGTGTCACGGCAATCATTCAGCCGGGCGGCTCCATCCGCGATGAAGAATCTATCAAAATGGCGAACAAGTATGGTATCGCGATGATCGTCACTGGTCAGCGCCATTTCCGCCATTAGACGTCACATTCGCCCTAATCACTCGCGCCGTCTACATTCGTACAACCTTTCGGCTGGAGCGTTCGTTGTACTAATGAGACGGCGTTTTCGGCTCGGATGCGCTCCACGGTTACTTTTGGCGCCCGATTTGCCAGAACGTACACCAACGGTTTGGGTCGTTGGTATGCATTCATCTGCGCGCGACAAACGCGCTCGAAAGTGAGCAGTGGCATGGCAGTATCCGACAACACCAATTCGACGTCCCCGCAGCCGGTCAACGCGGGTGGCCGACCATCGAGCCAATTTGGCAGACGCGCGCTTGTCGGCGTCGCGGCGGTGAGCGCCTGCGCGGCCGGTGTCGCCCTGACGCCAACCGCCGAAAAGCTGCTTCAGCAGGTCGGCGATCAGGCAGTGAAAGATGCATATAACGCTGGCATCGCCGCCGGTCGTCAGGCGCTGCTCAGCGAACTGACGCAACTCGAAGACGTATCACTCGATGGCGCCATCGAGGTCGCGCAGTTGACGCGACTGGCTGTGCTCTACATCGTGCGTCCGGTCGCGCAACTGTTCGCCACCATCGTCGGTGACGCGCTGGGTGGCCTGATTGCCGCGCTCACCTCGGCTCAGCAGCATCTGGCGAGCATCAACGTGCAAATTAGCCAGCTCGACCAGATCAAGTCGCTTCTGTCGCAGTGGCAACATGGCGTAGCGCAACTCCCCATAGACCTGACGAAATACGCCACAGCCGACATCGACAGCGCTGAGAATTATCTGCGCGCACTCAAGAAGCACATCAACCAGCAGCTGACGCCCACTCCCTCAAAGTAGCCGTCATCGTTCGATCATCGTAGCGCGGGGCCTTGCGAAAGCAAAGACTGCGCAAGAACACCCTCGCTCAGAAGCGCTGCTGGAGAGCCGACCTCAGGCGGCTTTGTGGCAGCGCTTCAACGTGGTGAATCGCCACTGATTCGCGCGACGTATACTGCTCTCTGCGTGACCATCTGACTGTTCTATATGTATTGTGCTTGTTGAGCTTCCAGTTGGAGCGTTCACGGAGAGAATAGGTTGGTAGGTTGGGGCCATGGCATTCCAGGCTACATCCCAATGTCGACATTCGCCGAACATCGCATAGGAGAATCCCGCATGGAAACAGCCGATAAGAGTGCGGCAAAGCCACCTGCGAAGATGAACAAGAAATTCTCGGACGAGGAACGCGCCGCGATGAAGGAACGCGCCAAGGAGGAGAAGGCGGCCACGACCAGGGCCGAGGGCGAGCGCGATGTGCTGGCGAAGATCGCTGAGATGACGGCGCATGATCGCGCGATGGCCGAGCGGCTGCACGCGATCATCACAGAGCATGCGCCAACGCTCTCGCCGAAGACCTGGTACGGGATGCCCGCGTATGCCATTGACGGCCAAATCGTCTGCTTCTTTCAGCCCGCGGAGAAGTTCAAGACGCGGTATGCGACGTTTGGCTTCAGCGACAAGGCGAATCTCGACGACGGTGACATGTGGCCGAACGCCTACGCGCTGCGGGAGTTGACCGCCGCCGACGAAGCGAAGATCGTCGCGCTCGTGAAGAAAGCCATAAGCTAAGCGCGCAGCCGCTCCGGAGAGCCTTGCGAAAGTTGTATACTAGAGTGATGTGGCCGCGCTGTTCGGCGCGGCCTTTGTAGTGTCTTTTAGGCGTCTTTCTGACCCCTGCGCAGGGGGTCTGGCGCGTCACCCGACGCAGCCACGCGCATCGCTGTGGGGAGTGCGGACATGCCCGACTTTCAGGTCGTCGCCCCATTTCAACCGACCGGTGATCAACCCACCGCTATCGATGAACTTGTCGCGAGCATTCAAGCGGGGAATCCCTATCAGACGCTCCTGGGCGTGACGGGTAGTGGCAAGACGTTTACTGTCGCTCAGGTGGTCGAGCGGCTGCAGCGTCCGACGTTAGTGCTGGCGCCCAACAAAACGCTGGCCGCACAGCTCTACGCCGAGTACAAAGAGTTCTTCCCCAACAACGCTGTCGAGTACTTCGTCAGCTATTACGACTATTACCAGCCAGAAGCGTACATCCCGCGGAGTGACACCTACGTCGAGAAGGAAAGCCAGCTCAACGAAGAGATCGAGAAGCTGCGCCTCTCCGCCACGCGTAGCCTGTTTGCGCGCCGCGATACGCTGATCGTCGCCTCCGTCTCGTGCATCTATGGCCTGGGCTCGCCAGAGGAATACGGTGAAGTCGTGTTGACGCTCAAAGTTGGCGAGACGCGGCGGCGTGATCGTGTCCTTCGCTGGCTGACCGACATCCAGTATGAGCGCAACGATACGAACTTCGTGCGCGGCAAGTTCCGCGTGCGCGGCGATACACTCGAAATCTTCCCCTCATATGAAGACCTCGCGATGCGTGTGGAGTTTTTTGGCGATGAGATCGAACGCATCGTCGAGATCGATCCGTTGACAGGCGAGGTGCTTGGCAATCGGCAGCGGCTCGACATCTATCCCGCGAAACACTGGGTGACGACCCAGGAGCGACTCAATGCCGCTATCGTCAATATCGAGGCGGAGTTGGCCGAGCGGCTGAAGGAGTTGGAGGGCGAAGGCAAACTGCTGGAGGCTGCTCGCCTGCGCCAGCGCACCAACTTCGACATCGAGATGCTCCGCGAGACAGGCATCTGCTCAGGCATCGAGAATTATTCGCGCCACCTCGCAGGGCGCGGGCCAGGCGAACAGCCGTGGACGTTGCTCGACTATTTCCCCCCAGACTTCCTGATGGTGGTAGACGAGTCGCATGTCGCGCTGCCGCAAGTGCGAGGCATGTTCAACGGCGACCGCGCCCGTAAGCAGGTGCTGGTGGACTATGGCTTTCGTCTGCCGTCCGCGCTGGACAATCGTCCGCTGATGTTCAATGAGTTCCTCGACCATCTCCAGCAGGCGGTGTTCGTTTCCGCGACTCCAGGCCCATTCGAATATGAGCACAGCCATGTCGTGGCCGAGCAGATCATCCGCCCGACAGGTGTGCTGGACCCGCTCATCAGCGTGCGCCCGACCGAAGGTCAGATCGATGACCTGCTGGCCGAGATTCACCATCGAACAGAGAATGGCCAGCGTGCGCTCGTCACGACGCTGACCAAGAAGATGGCCGAAGACTTGGCCGACTATTTGCAAGAGATGGGCGTCAAGGTGCACTATCTCCACTCCGAGATTGATACCATCGAGCGCATCGAGATTCTGCGCGACTTGCGGCTAGGCGTATACGATGTCGTCGTTGGCATCAACTTGCTGCGTGAGGGCCTCGACTTGCCAGAGGTGTCGCTGGTTGCGATCCTCGACGCCGACAAAGAGGGCTTCCTGCGGTCGGTGGGCTCGCTCGTCCAGACGATTGGGCGCGCCGCGCGACATGTCGAAGGCTCTGTCATCATGTACGCCGACCGCATCACCGACTCGATGCGTCGCGCCATCGATGAGACGAACCGTCGCCGCGAGATTCAGCAGAAGTATAACGAGGAACATGGCATCACGCCGCGCGGCATCAAGAAAGAGGTGCGTGCGCTGTCTGATCGCTTCCGTTCGACAGATGCCGAAGAGCAGGCAGCCGGGGCCGTCGCGATAGCGGAACTGCCGAAGGACGAAATCGCGCGGATGATCAAGACGCTGGAGTCGCAGATGAAGCTGGCGGCGAAATCGCTAGAGTTCGAGAAAGCCGCTGAACTGCGTGACCAGGTCGTCGAGTTGCGCCGTGCGCTTGTAGAATGAGAGCAGACTGTGATTTGTGGCGATGTCGCCACGAGCACAGAGACGTTACAATATGGACTCGCGGGAGAGAGCATGATCGACCAGCCAGACAACGCCACCTACGACGCATATATGCTTCGCTATCCAGATGGTTCCTGGCTGGCGCAACTGACTGATCTCCCCGGCGCCTATGCGCGTGGCGCCACGCGCGAGGAGGCGATAGCGCGGCTCACGGCCGCCATTCCCGCCTACTATGCGTGGCTCACCCATCACGATGAGTACACGCCCATCCTGCGCGGCTCGCCCACGGTGACGCCGCGTGAGGTGGTGGATGCTCCGGCGGGCTCAGACAACATGTTGAGCGTATTCTTCAGTGGGGACGTAGAGCCTGTGACCGAAGAAGACCTCGACTGGTGGCTGGCCGTGCTCGACTGGGCATATGGCGATCTGGTGGCGCAGGCCGAGCGAACGCCACATTTGCCGCAGCAGCATGCGTTGCTGGGGGCTGTCGCAACGACGCAGTTGCGAGTGGTATCGTATGCGACGGGCGCATCGGTGGACGTGGCAGGCGCTGGCTCCGACTCTCTGTCGCTGCTCGATGTGGCGCGGAAGAAGGCTATTGCGGAGTTCCGGCGCACAAAGGCCGACCAGCGCGCCGCTGTACGCGAGGTGGATGGCCAGCGCTGGTCCATTCGGCGGGGGCTGCGTGAGAGCGCACTGCTTGCCCGGCAGGCGTTCGATTATCTTACGGCGCTGCAGGCGCGCGGGTAAACTGACCAGTCAGGCCAAGAAGTGAAATGTGGATGACGCGAACATGGCGATAGAGACAACCGAGACGATGACGCAGCCGCAAGAGGCGCTCTATCCGAGCTATCTCGCGCTGCACGCCACGGGTGAACTTGCGCGCCGCGCTGAGGAAGCGTGGGAACTCCTGCGCTGCTGCACCGTTTGCCCGCAAAACTGTCCCGTCAATCGCATCGCGGGCAAGACTGGCGCTTGCCACTCTGGCACAGATATCATCGTCGGCTCGTGGAATCTGCACATGCGCGAAGAGCCGCCCATCACCGGTACACGCGGCGCTGGCACCATCTTCTTTGGCGGCTGTCAGGCGCGTTGCTCGTATTGCCAGAACTACTGGCTCAGTCAGATGGGCCAGGGCCATCGCGTCGGGCCAGAGCGCCTCGCCGACATGATGCTGTATCTCCAGCGCAAGGGCGCCCACAACATCGACCTCGTCACGCCCACCCATTTCGTGCCGCAACTGCTGAAGGCGCTGGTGATTGCCGCGGACAAAGGTCTACGCATCCCAATGGTCTATAACTGCGCGGGCTATGAGCATTTGCATGTGCTGAAATTGCTGGATGGCGTGATCGACATCTACTTGCCCGACGCAAAGTATGCCGACAACAAAGAGGCGATGCGCACGTCGAAGATGCATCACTACGTCGAGTTCAATCGCGCGGCGCTCAAAGAGATGTACCGTCAGGTGGGCGGCCTGCAACTCGACGATCACGGTATCGCGCGGCGGGGCCTGATTGTGCGGCATCTGGTGATGCCCAACGGCCATGCGGGCACGCGTGAGGTGCTGACGTGGATCGCCGAGGAGATCGGTCTCGACATTGGCCTGAGCGTGATGGATCAGTATTTTCCGGCCTACAAGGTCGTGGGTGACCCTGACCTTGGCCGACGCCTGACCTGGCGCGAATATCGCGAGGCGCTCGATGTCGTCGAGTCGTTGCCGTTCGAGCATCTCTTCTTGCAGGAAGATCTCGCGCAACTCGATCAGACGCTTGATATTTAGCTGATGCTGGCTCAATCGCCACGATAGGCGCAACGACGCGCCGCTTTTCCAGCGTCGGAAAAGCGGCGTAATTGCTGCCAGTATACAGTTATGTCGTATGGGGTGAACGCCGCATACACAGGGTCAGGCGTGCGCCGGATGTCTGCATCTGGCAACCCATGATACAATATGTGATGGCGCTGGCGACGGCGCGTGATGGGGACCCACACGAGTGTCCCGAAATTTGGAGGGGCTATGAGCGATACGGCCACATTGAGCCGGCTTTTCGCTACTATTGAGCCAGACTTGGAGATTGTTGACCGCGAGTTCCAACAGCGGGCGACCTCTGGTCTCGATATTATGAACGCCGCCGCCGCTCATGCCACGTCATCCCCAGGGAAACGCTTGCGCACTGCGCTGACTCTGCTCTCGGGTAAACTGTTCTCGTACAATTTCGAGAAGCTGCTACCGCTCAGTGTCGCTTTTGAAATGACGCACCTGGCGACGCTGGTACATGACGATATCATCGACAACTCTGATACGCGGCGCGGTCTGCCGACCATCAACGCCCGCTACGGTGACGAGGTGGCGATTCTTCTGGGTGACTACCTCTTCGCCAAGACAGCGGGATTGATCGCCGATGTCGAGGACTTCCGCATCGATCGGCTCTTCTCTGATACCGTGGCGACGGTCTGTGAAGGCACGATCATCGAACTGCTCTCCGCACGCCGGATGGATGTCTCGGTCGAGACTTATCTGGAGCGCGTCAACCGCAAGACTGCGTGTCTGATGGCGGCATGCTGCCAGGGTGGCGCGACGGTTGGTGGCGCGACCGACGATCAGATTATGCTCATGCGTGAGTATGGCGAGAATCTGGGCATCGCCTTCCAGATCATCGACGATGTGCTCGACTATACTGGCTCCGCGCAGAGCGTTGGCAAGCCTGTTGGCAACGACATCCGCCAGGGGTTGGTGACGCTGCCGCTCATCTACGCGCTGCGTAACGAGCACAACGGACGCATCGAGCAGGTGCATCGCCTGTTGCAGGCGGAGACGCCCACCGACGACGAGGTGAATGCGGTCGTGCGCTGGGTCAACGCAGGTGATGCGATCGAGGAGTCGTTCGCGCTGGCCCGCACGTATTCCGACCGCGCACAGGCCCTGCTCCACGAACTTCCAGCGTCGGATGATCGACAGGTCCTCGAAGAGTTGATTGATTTCGTGTTGGCGCGCAGCCGCTAACCAGCGCTCGCCAGCGTCGCTGAAGGTCACAATCGCTATGAGTTCATCCGTACC
>DASVZC010000096.1:0-17086 GCA_036391835.1 Ktedonobacterales bacterium
TACCGCGATGGCCAGGGCGTCCGTGGCGCAGAGGTACAGGATCGCGGGCAACAGCAGCGCGCCAAGCTCCACACGGCGCCGCCAGAGGACGTCGCCACCGACAAGGAGTTGTAGGACAATCGGCGGAAGCGCCCAGGCCAGTTCCCATCCCAGATACGTCCCCGAACGCCAACCACTCATGAGCAGTCCGACTCCCGCCAGCCAGAGCGCGACTCCACCGGCACTGGCGACCATGCGCGCCGTCACCGCACCCCACTTCGCATCCTCGTCATGCGCGTCTTTGACTGCAGGACTGCGTAGCCGAGGCGAGAGCCAGATAAACCACAGCCCCAGCAGAAGCGTCTGCGTAGGAAAGAAGATGAACTCCTCGATGGGAATCGCGCCGACGGAAGCGCCATTGACGAGCGCGGGATCGTATGACCAGACATGACTGGCGACCAGATGATTGTCCCATGGGGTCGTATAGATGGTTGCGACGACCAGCAGCGTGAGCAGTGAGACGATAGGCGCCCATCCATGCCACGCCCATCGCGTGCGGTCACGCAACAGCAATACCACAAGCGCGAGCATTGGCGTCGCGAGAAAGATCGCCAGATACTCCCCATACGTCATGAAGCCGCCTCGATCTCCGCGACTTCCGTCTCTGTCACCAGGCCCAGATTGTTTGGCGCAGGCATGGCGGCGTCGCCAATCAACTGCTCGGCGATGATAGCGGAAGAGAGCACGCCTGGCAAGCCAGCGCCTGGATGCGTGCCCGCGCCGACGAAATAGAGGTTATCGAAATCCTCCGAGCGGTTGTGTGGCCGGAACCAGGCGGATTGCGTCAGGGTCGGTTGGAACGAGAACGCCGCGCCACGGAAGCTATTGAGTTCGCGCTCAAAGTGCAGCGGGTCAATCGAATGCTCGGCAATGATGTTGGCCGAGAGGTCCGGCAGATAGCGCTCCTCGATCATGTTGATGATCGCGTCTCGATAGGGCTTCGCGGCTGTGCGCCAGTCAACGGCGCCGCCCAGGTGCGGCACAGGCGCGAGCGCATAGAATGTCTCGCAGCCATCCGGAGCCACCGAGGGGTCCGTCAGGCTCGGCATATGCAGATAGACCGAAAAGTCGTCGGCCAACACGTTCCGCTCGAAGATGTCATCGAGCAAACCACGGTAGCGCGGGCCGAGCAGGATATTGTGGTGAGCTAACCGAGAATCGGTGTAGCGGCGTTTGGTCCCGAAGTACAGCACGAAAAGGGACATGCCGTACTTCATCCGCTCGAACCTGCGGTCGGTGTTGCGTTTGCGATAGGCGGCGGGAATCAGCGTGCGATAGGTGTTTGCGACATCGGCATTGGAGACAATCGTATCCGATTGCACGACCTCGCCAGACGCCAGGCGCAGTCCCGTCACGCGGCGCTTCCCCGTTGTCAGAATCTCAGCGACGGGCGCGTTCAGATGGATGCGTCCGCCGAGATCCTGAAACAGGCGACCCATCGCCTGAACCAGAGCGCCCGTCCCGCCCATGGCGTAGTGGATGCCCCACTGCCGCTCCAAATAGTGAATCATGGCGTAGAGCGAGGGCGAGTCAAACGGATTACCGCCGATTAGCAGCGGATGAAACGAGAAACACTGCCGCAGAAAGTCGTTTTCGATGAATTGCGACACGTAGCTATAGACGCTCTTATAGGACTGCAGCCGGATCAGATCAGGCGCGACCTTTAGCATGTCACTCATGTGGAGGAACGGCTTGTCCGCCAGTTCGACAAAGCCCTTCTGGAAGATTGCTTTGGTCGTCGCCATGAAGCGCTGGTAGCCTTGCTGGTCGCGCTCATTCCACTGGGCGATTTGCTTGAGGATGAACGCTTCGTCGCCGTTGTAGTTGAATGCGCGCCCCTGTTCATCGAAGATGCGGTAAAACGGATCGCACGGCACGAACTTCACGTCATCTTCACGGCGCTTGCCTGCCAGCGCCCAGAGTTCATCGAACATGAAGGGCGCGGTAAGGACTGTCGGGCCGCCATCAAAGGTGAAACCATTGATGTTGTAGACGTAGGCGCGGCCACCTAGCTTATCGCGCGCCTCGAAAATATCAACCTCATGCCCGCGCGCAGCCAACCGGATCGCAGCGCTCAAGCCGCCAAAGCCGCTGCCAATAACACTGATTTTAGCCACGAATGCCTCCACCGTCTGACTCTCAGCCAGATCGCCCCGTCCAATGGCGCTATGCGCCGTGTAGTTGTTTCGCAGGCATGCGCGACTGCCACCAAATGGATGGTAAGCGGCGGGCTTTGCCCCACAGACTGGTGTGCGCTCGCCGCGAGAAGACATCGTAGTCTTGCGCTTCGATGCAATCGAGAATCGCGCTATAGAGTCCCGCCGCCGCCGCAATTGCGAAGCGCCCTTCGGGGGCAAGCAGTGCGATGCCTGGTTGCGCCTCGGCATAGAGTGTCCGCGCGCGCGCAATTTGGAACCGCATGAAGGCTCGCCAGCGGTCATCGACATGGCCACTCGCAATGTCCGCTTCCGTCAGACCAAAGTCCGCGAGTTCATCGAGCGGCAGATACAGTCGTCCCGTCTGCCAATCAATGCCGACATCGCGCAGGATATTGGTTAGTTGTAGCGCGACACCCAGTTTCACCGCGTACGGCAGCGCCGCCTCATCCTGAAACTCGACGATGTGCATGACCATCAGGCCGACGGTCGACGCGACCCCATAGCAATAGTCGGCGAGTTCCGCGAACGTTTGGTAGCGCGTCTGGGAGAGATCGCGCGCGATACCATCGATGAGCTGGCGCACATAGCCGTGCGGAATGCGGTAGCGAGTCTGCGTATCTGCCCAGGCCAGCGGCACGGGGTCATATGCATGCACGGAGGTAGCGAGTCGCTTCTGCCACTGATCCAGGAGATGTGTCCCATCTTCCCCTGGGCGCATCTGATCCACGACATCATCAGTCGCGCGGCAAAACGCGTACAGCGCCTGCACGGCCAGTCGCTTGTCACTCGGGAGCAAACGCGCCGCCAGGTGAAAGGTGCGACTGTTGGCCCTCACGACATATCCACAGTACGCATAGGCCTGCCGACAGGCGGCGATATCTGCCGTTACGCACGTATCCGAAACGGGAGTGCGCAACCCTTCATACGCGCGCGCAACTAATGGACGTTCCCACGCGCTTGTTTGCAACATACGTCCACTTGCTCCCTATGCGGCAAGGTCCACCGGCAAAGCCGTCCCGAGCAGCCATCACGTTTGAGAACTCACTCTCAAACCATGTACTAACTATAGAGATTTCATCCAATAAAAGTCAACGCTTTGTCTAGGTAATTTTTTATATACTTAGACAATCCTGTCAACGTATGCTACACTTCGCTCGAAAGCCGCTGAACGAGAGGGGTATCGTGTCATGGAGCCATCACCTGAAGCGGATGCTGGCATGTCTACAGAAGCAGGGTCGAGCGAGCCAGACGTCTTCTCCATCGGCGTCGTCTCCCAACTCACCGGCCTGTCTGAAGCGACGCTTCGTGTGTGGGAACGGCGCTACCACTTTCCGAAAACCGGGCGCAGCGCAGGTGGACATCGGCAATATCGCGAGCGGGACGTCATCGCACTCCAATGGGTCAAGTCGCGTCTGGATGATGGCATGCGGGTACATCGCGCGATCAAAGCGCTGGGGGAAACGCGGCGCGCTCCACATACACAGATAGGTCACGTTTCCAGCCACGAGCTCGTAGCTCCGGTTCGGACGCCAGTGGCGCGGGCGGAGGGCCTGACGCGCATCAGACCGTTGCTTCTGCATGCGCTGCTCGTATTCGACGCGGAAGTGAGTGACCGCCTGCTCGATGAGGCCACCTCGCGTTATCCGCTGGAGCAGGTGGTGCTCGAACTAGTCGGTCCACTACTTCATGATATCGGCGTGGCGTGGAGCGCTGGTCAAATCGACATCGCCGCGGAACATTTCGCCTCCAATCGTCTACGCCAGCGCCTCGCCGTGTGGCTGGACGCGCATCCTCCCGCGCTTCATGTCAGGCCGGTTGTGCTGGTGTGTGCGCCGGGCGAGTTGCACGAGGGTAGCCTGCTGATGCTCGGGGTCTTACTCGGACGCCTGCGCTGGCCGACATTCTATCTGGGGCAATCACTGCCACTGGAGGACCTCTCGTCCGTGGTAGCGAGCGTTCGGCCGGCGGTGATTGTCTTCGTGGCAATGACCCACGACACCGCGCAAGCGTTGAAGGAGTGGCCACGCTGGCTTGCTCCAGCCACTGAGACTACGGGAGCGCCTCAGCCTGTCGTCTGCTTCGGTGGCGAGGCATTCAGCGCAGACGAAGACCTAGTCCACGACTTTCCGGGCCTCTGGCTCGGCAAGACCATCGATCAAGGATGCCAGCGCATCCACAGGCTGTTATTGGACACGAACGTCGTTCAGCCGTAATCCATGTTGAAGGATAGGACGATGATGCCGTGATACTTGTCTGGCTGCCCCTGGCGTATCTCGTGGGCGCGCTTCCGTGGTCGGTGTGGCTCGGGCGGTTATTCTTCCATGCCGATCCCCGTGCTGAGGGTGATCACAATCCCGGAGCTGCCAATGCTTTTCGCGCGGCAGGTTGGCGGCTAGGCGCTAGTGTCCTGCTGCTCGACTTCAGCAAAGCGCTGATTCCGGTTGCGCTGGGTCGTTGGGTCGCTGGATTCTCTGGCTTCCAACTGTTCTGGCTTGCGCTCATGCCCACGCTAGGGCATGCCTTCTCGCCCTTCCTGCGCTTTCGCGGCGGTCGTGGGATCGTGGTGATCTTTGGTGTGTGGACCGCGCTCACCCTCTATCAGGTTCCGATCTTGCTGGGCCTCACAGCGATCATCGTATCGCTGCTCATCAAGAATGCCGAAACACGCTCACTTGCGCTGCCCATAGCGCTGCTCGGTTACCTGGCGCTCACCCATGCGCAGGGATGGATGTTCGCACTCGCAGCCGCCCAAATGCTCGTCCTGTGTTCCAAGATCGGAGTGTATTTGCTGGAGCAACGTCGCGCCCGTCGCCTCGGAGCCTCCTGATGCTCGCCATCATGCAACATGGGCTAGCGCTCGCGTCGATGCTGCTAGCGCTCGTCACGCTCGGTCGACTCAGCCTACGTTTCGCGCTAAATCTGCGCTTTCTCGCGTCGGCGCAACGTCTGGCTGCCAGCGCGACCAGTGGACGCGCGCCACGAGTGAGCGTGTTGGTTCCCGCCCGCAACGAGATCCGCGGCATCACGGCATGTGTCGAATCACTGCTCCAGCAGACCTATCCCGACGTTGAACTGATCGTCCTCGACGATGGCTCGACCGATGGCACGACCGAGGCGCTTGCCGCGCTACAATCGCGCTTTCCAGCGCTACAGGTGATGCGCGATGCGGATAATCCGCCGCCGGGCTGGAACGGCAAGAGCGCCGCCTGCGCGCAACTGGCCACCCACGCGACGGGAGAATGGCTGCTCTTTACAGACGCCGACACCATCCATCAGCCAACAAGCGTCGCATCCGGGCTCGCGCAGGCGCTGGGGTTGCGGGTCGCGCTCCTGAGCGCCATTCCTCTCCAGCAGACGCGCTCATGGAGTGAGCGTATCCTCGTATCCTTCATTCTCGACTTCCTGCCGCTGGTGGGCGTCGATCTCTCCGCGATGTGGAGTGGCGCACGAGGGCGAACAGTGGCGAATGGGCAGTACATCCTCGCGCATGCCGAGAGCTACCGCGCGCTCGGTGGACACGCCAGCATCGCCACTGCGCTGGTAGACGACTTCGCGCTGGCCCAGCGCTTCCGGGAAAGCGGGCATACGGTCGCGCTCGTGAACGGCGTCTCACTGCTCAGTTGCCGCATGTATACGTCGGCGGGCGAGGTATGGAACGGCTTCACGAAGAATCTCCTCGGCGCGCTCACATCCACCGGTGAACGCCCTAACGTCTTGTGGTATCCGCTGTTTGCGTGGGGTTACGCCAGCGTATTCGTGCTGCCGATCGCCTATCTCATCATTGGCGAACAGCGAGAGTTGGCCGCAGTCGCGCTGGGATGGCTGTTCCTGCTACGCGCGGCGACCGGGATATACCTCAAGCGACCGCTAGACGAGATTCTGACGACACCACTGGCAGCCTGGGCAGTGATGGCGCTGGCGTTGTCAGCCATGGTCCGACGATGGCGTGGTCGCGGAATCGAGTGGAAGGGACGCCAATACGCCAGCTAGCGCCGCCACGCTTCCACAAAGACGCCGGGATGTGGCACAAGCGTCGCCTGCATGCGGGGGCGCACCTTGCCGCCGACGTAGCGGAACTCGTGGCGCTGCAAGAGGCGCGCAAGCACGATCTTTGCCTCCACCTGCGCGAATGTTGCGCCGATGCAGTTGCGCGGGCCACCACCGAACGGCAGATATGTGTATGCGGGACGTGACACGTCGCGATCTGCCACAAAGCGCCCGGGATCGAACAGGTGCGGCTCAGGCCAGTAGCGTCGGTCATGATGTGTTAGATAGATCGAGTAGAGTACGCGCGTGCCCGCCGGAATGGAATAGCCATTGAATTCTAGATCCTGCGCCGCAACCCGTGAGCCCAGGTGAATGGGCGGATAGAGCCGCAGCGCTTCTTTGATCACAGAGTCCAGATACCGCAGTGCGCGCACGTGGTCGAGCGCTGGAGTCTCCTCGCCCACGACTCGGTCAACTTCTTCCACGACCAGCGCCAGGCTCTCGGGATGTACTGCGAGCAGGTAAAGTGTCCATGCGAGCAGGGACGTGCTGGTGTCATGCCCGGCGATGAACATGGTAAGTATCTGGTCGCGAATGCGGTCATCGCTCATCCCGCTAGCGAGCAGCGCATCTATGAGGTCTCCGTTGCCCTGCGCTGGGAAGCGCGCACGCCGCAGCGCGACCAACTGATCAAAATACCCAACCAGTCGCTGTATTGCTGCGGCGTAGCCCGGTCTCGGGATGCCCGGCCAGATAAGCCAGGCGCCCGGAGAGATGTAGGCCAGCGTGCGCTCGATGTCGCGCCAGAGCGTGCGCATCTGTGGCTCGAAGTCATCGGAAAACAACGTCTCAGTGAGAATCAGGAGTGCGATTCGTCGCATCTCGTCGAAAAGATTGATGCGCGCTCCATTGCGCCACTCGCCTGAGACACGATCGGTATGCTTCCACATCGCCTCGACGTAGCCGCCAAACAGGCTGCGATGCAATGCGGGCGTCATCATTCCGCGCACGTCGTCGTGCTCGGCGCCATCGGTGACGAGTAGTCCGCGTCGCAACAGGCGCGTCACCGGGTCACCCTCTGCCCGCCAGCGCAGGTCGCCGTTCGCCTCCGTCAGGATAAATCGATTCGCATCAGGGCCGGCCATCACGACGCTCTTGAACCCTGGCAACGGCAGCGCAAAGACATCACCAAGCCCATCGTGCAGGGCTTCGAGTGCGCCAAGCACATGCCCATCGCGCGTCAGCGCTTTTGCCGCAAGCCGACCCACGGTGGGCGTTGGTGATGGAATGGTGGACGTGGCAGCCATGGATGCTCCCGCTGAGAAAGAATCTGGAGAGTACACGATGCTACGTATACCATAGCATGCGTCGGCTAGGCGGATTCAGCAACGCTGACGGCCTGCTCTTCTTTGCTCCGCTCACCATTGGGAATGAGTAGCGAACTCAGCGCACCGAGCAGCACGAAGAGTGACGCGAACAACCCTGATGCGCGGGCGCCTTCGGTCTCCGCCTTGTCGAGAATGTCGCCGGTAGCCTTCGTGATCGCGGTAACGTCGAGCTGCCGCTGTCCACCGAACGATGCTCCCGGCGCCGCAGCAGCCTGGGCGTTGATCCCCTGCGCGACACCTCGCACGACCGGCAAAATCACCTCTTTCGGCACGCCCTGATTGACGAGTCGCTGAACGGTCGCCTTGATGGGTGGAGGAAGGATGGCGCTCTGATTCAACTGCGCAGTA
The DNA here is from genome assembly GCA_036391835.1 of Ktedonobacterales bacterium. Classification (GTDB taxonomy): domain Bacteria; phylum Chloroflexota; class Ktedonobacteria; order Ktedonobacterales; family JADMIN01; genus JAKAIY01. The sequence continues at coordinate 7,922 of DASVZC010000096.1, forward strand.
GTGACCGAAGTCACCTGGCTTGTCAGAATCGCGCCGAGAATCGCTACGCCAATCGCGGCTCCGACCTGCCGCAGAGTATTGTTGGCGCCCGAGCCTGCCCCCGTGAACTGTGGCGGAACGTTGCTCAGCACGACGTTGGTCAACTGCGCGATCGCCAGCCCGAGGCCGATGCCGTAGAGCAGGAAGATAGGCACGAACAGCCCCAGTGGCGTATCCACCTGTGTCACACGGCTAATCAGGAAGATGGCGATTGCCTCCAGCAGCATGCCCGTGCTGATGACCCATTTCGGCCCGAAGCGCGAAGAGAGCGCGCCTGAGATGGGAGCGGTCAGGAATGCGCCGCCAGCGAACGGCAGCAGCAACAGGCCCGTATTCAGCGCCGTTAGGCCGCGCACCTCTTGCAGATAGAGCGACAGAATGAACAGGATGCCGAATTCGCCCAGCGCGACGACACTCACCGTGAGTAGGCCAAAGCGGAACCCGACGAACCGCAGTAGCCGGAAGTCGAAGAGCGGATCTTTGCCACGTCGCGCAAGCGCCAGTTCGAGCGCCACGAATCCTGTCAGCAGCACAACGCCAGCGCCGAATGCCGCAGCGGAGAGCGACACGGGCACGGTGGTAGGCCAGGTGAAGCCGCCCACTGTGAATGCAGTCGTCGTTGGCGCGAGCCAGCCGTACGTCGGCGCCTCGATGAATCCCAGCACAATCGCGGCGAATCCCAGCGACGCCAGCACGATGCCGGCAAAATCAATCCGATGTACGCCTTCTTCGCCGCGCGACTCAGAAATGAAGATCAGGCCGCCAATGATCGCGAGCACAACGATCGGCACATTGACAAGAAACGCCCACCGCCAACTGAAGTCGGTCGTAAACAGTCCGCCGAGCAGCGGGCCCAGCGCGCCGCCCGCGCCCGCCGTCGCGCCCCAGATGCCAAACGCAATGCCCCGCGATTTGCCAGTAAACGAGACGGACAGGATCGACAGGGTCGAAGGTGAAGCCATCGCTGCGCCCACACCTTGCAGCACCCGCCCAGCGATGATGACGCCAACGCTGCCAGCCGCGCCGACGATGATCGAGCCAATACCGAACGCGGCGACCCCAAGCAAAAAGACACGGCGACGCCCAAACTCATCGCTCAGTCTGCCAAACGTGATGAGTAAGGCCGCGTACACCAGCGCATAGGATGAGCTAATCCACTGTAGATCCGGGATGGATGCGCCAAACTCGTTACTGATGGCGGGAATGGTCACATTGACGATGCTCGCGTCGATGATGATGATCGCCAGCGAAAGGCTCAGTACCGCCAACGTGATCCACTGCCGACCAGTGATACGGTCGTTGTCAGTGTTGGAGGCGCCAGGATGAACAAGAGACGCTGAATCGCTCATGACAAGGGCTCCTTTTTCGAAAAATGAGTAGGTGGTCGAAGAGCCTCTTGCTGCTCTCCAAACGCAAAGTAGTCGTGTACGCCACCAGTGATGAAGCGGGTCACATCTGAACCATGGAGTGCGTCGACCAGTTCGCGCAGTCGACGGAGGAACACCTGCCGGTCGTCCTCGGTCAATGTGCTCAAGTACCGGGCGATGGGATCGCTCTCGTGCACGAATGGCACACGGTTCAGATGCGCGAGGCCCGTCTCAGTCAGTTCCACCGGCATGCGGCGACGGTCATTTGGATCACGGCTGCGCCTAACAAGTCCGTGACGCTCCAGCGTATCCACCATCGGGACGAGCGTCGCGGGCTCGACCATCATGATCCGGCTCAGTTCCTTGATCGTGTACCGTCCCTGCTGCAATTGCCGCAGCAGCCGATACTGTGGCGCGGTGATGTCCGCGCCGAACGCTCTAAGCCGCTGCTCCGTATCCTGCCGACCATCCTTCGCGATGATGGCCGAGAGAATCAGCACTTCGAGACCCGCCTGATACACATCGTTGTCACTCATCGGCTCACCAATTCATTCGTATACAAATGATTAGCATACTCACCAATATAGTAGCGCGGGGCGTCAAGGGTGTCCGCGGGTACGGTCGAGCGCACGACACGAAGAAAGCCCGCATCACAACCGGATGCGGGCTTCCCCTTGAATAGGTGGCCATGAACCTGCGTTAGATTCAGGGATACTTGATAGCTACGTCACTCCTTCGCGCTCTCGACGTCTGCTTCCCAATGCCAGTCATTGACGGCTGGCTCATCCTCCAGATGTTCGCGGGAATAGGCTACCGCCTGATCGATCAACGCTTCGAGTTGGCTACGTAGCGCTTCCACTCGCTCGCCAACAGCTGATGTACGTCGCAGCGCCTCGACGGCAAGGTGATAGCGGCTCATCCCATTCAGAACCACCATGTCGAATGGCGTCGTCGTGGACCCTTGCTCGTTGAAGCCGCGCACGTGGAAACGCTCTGCGTTCGAGCGGCCATGCAGCAGTTGATGGACGGCGCGCTGGTAGCCGTGGAACGCGAAAATCACCGGCTTTTCCGTGGTGAAGAGCTCGTCGAAGCGTTCATCTGTCATGCCATGTGGATGCTGGTCTGGCGGAAACAGGGTCATCAGATCAACGACATTGACGACGCGCGTCTTGAGTTCCGGCGCATTCTGGCGTAGCCACTCAGCCGCCGCAAGCGTCTCCTGTGTCGGTACGTCGCCGGCGCATGCCAGCACTACGTCGGCATCGTTGGTGTTTGCGTCCTCCGTTCCGGCCCATCGCCAGGTGGAGGAGCCCAGCGTGCAATGTTCCGTCGCCTCCTCGATGCTTAGATATTGCAGGTGTGGCTGCTTGTCGATGACGATCAGATTGACGTAGTTGCGACTGCGCAAACAATGGTCCGCGACGGAGAGCAGGCAATTCGCGTCCGGCGGCAAGTAGATGCGCGCGACGCTACCACGCTTCGACATCACCACATCGATCAGGCCGGGACCCTGGTGGCTAAACCCGTTGTGGTCATTGCGCCAGCAGGTGGACGTCAGCAGCACATTGAGTGACGGCACAGACTCGCGCCATGGCAGTTTCAGGCTCTCTTCGAGCCACTTCGAGTGTTGCACCGTCATCGAGGCCGAGACCATCGCGAACGCCTCATAGGTAACGTACATGCCGTGCCGCCCGGTCAGCGTGTACCCTTCGAGCCAGCCTTCGCAGAGATGCTCGCTCAAAACCTCCATGACGCGGCCATTTGGCGCGAGATGATCATCGATGTCCAGCAGCGGCTCGTTGAACATGCGCTTCTCGACCGTGAAGACATCGTCAAGCCGGTTCGAGTTCGTTTCATCGGGGCAGAACAGGCGGAAGTTCGCTTCCCTGGCATTGTCGGTGAACATGTCGCGCATCCACTTCCCCAGTGGTCGCGTATTCTCGACGAGTTCCGCTCCGTGATGAGGTACCGGCACAGCGTATTCGCTAAAGGGTCGGAGATTGAGATCGATACACCGCTTACCGCCGTTGGCGTGCGGATTGGCTCCCATCCGGCGCTCGCCTTTTGGCGCAAGCGCAGCCAATTCTGGCAGCAACGCGCCGCGCTCATCAAACAGCTTTTCCGGCTCATAGCTGCGCATCCATGCTTCCAATTGTGCAAGGTGCTTTGGGTCCTTGCGCACATTGTCCAGCGGCACCTGATGCGCACGGAAGGTTCCTTCAATCGGCTTTCCGTCAACCACCTTGGGCCCAGTCCAGCCCTTGGGCGAGCGCAGGACAATCGCGGGCCATCGGACACGTTCCGCGTCGTTCGCGCCTCCACTGCGAGCCGCCTGCTGGATGGCGCGAATCTGCTCGTAGCACGTGTCGAGCGTCGCGGCGAATTGCTGGTGCATCACCGCGGGATCATCGCCCTCGACAAAATGTGGCTCCCAGCCGTTACTTTCGAGCAACGCGCGCACCTCATCGTCACTGGAACGCCCCAGCACTGTTGGGCTGCTGATCTTGTAGCCATTCAGTTGCAGGATAGGCAGCACCGCTCCATCGCGCGCGGCATCGAGGAACCGTGTCCCCTTCCACGAAGCGGACAGCGGCCCAGTCTCCGCTTCACCATCGCCAACCACGGCGACTGCGAGCAAATCAGGATTATCGAATGCGGCGCCGAAGGCATGAACCAGCACATATCCCAACTCGCCGCCCTCGTGGATGGAGCCCGGTGTTTGCGCGCTCACGTGGCTCGGCACACCGCCCGGCGTCGAGAACTGGAAGAAGAGCTTCTGCAGCCCCTCGGTGTCGCGTCCGATGCCTGAATAGATCTCGGAATACGTGCCTTCGAGATACACATTCGCCACCAGCGCGGGACCGCCGTGACCAGGACCCGCAAGATAGATGATATCGGCGTCGCGTTCGTTGATGAGCCGGTTGAGATGGACATAAATAAAGCTCAGTCCTGGTGACGTTCCCCAGTGGCCAAGCAGGCGTGGCTTGATGTGCTCCGGCGTCAGCGGCTCGCGTAGCAGCGGATTCGAGCGTAAATAGATCTGTCCAATCGTGAGGTAGTTGGCCGCCTGCCAGTAGCGCTGCATCAGATCCAATTGCTCTGGAGAGAGCGGACCTGATACCGATTTGGCAGCCGCCTTCTGAGATTTCGCGCGCGGTGAGTCTGCCGGAACGACGCTTGAGATGGTGGGATCGAATACATATGCTCGCTGGTCTGTGTGAGCAGACATGGACTAGCTCCTCTTACCCGCGTCTACTTGTGCGCGATGAATGATTCGGCGATTTCCGCTCGGCTCGTCCAACAAGGCGATGTCAACAGCCGTTGTCAAGCACGGAGAGCGAGTGTCGGGCAATCATCATCTCCTCATTGGTATGCATCACACGAACAGTTACAGCGCTTCCTTCGTCGGAGATGACAGGGGCGTGCGCGGCATTGCGCGTGGCATCTATCTTGATGCCCATGTATGCCTGTCCGTCGCAGATCCTGCTGCGCACCTCGGCCGCATGCTCGCCGATACCGCCAGTAAACACCAGCGTATCAATGCCTCCGAGCACGCTCACGAGCCCACCCAGCAGTCGCCTGGCGGAATGGCAGAACACGGCGACCGCTTCGGCGGCTCGTTCGTCCAGTTCGCTGCGTTTGAGTAGGTCTTGCATGTCGGAACTGGTTTGCGAGATGCCTTGCAGCCCACCCTCCTTCTCGACTGCCTTCCGTATATCGTCGGCGGTCGCGTGCTTGGCTTCGAGCAGATAGATCAGCGCGCCAGGGTCCATGTCACCGCTGCGGGTGCTCATCACCAGCCCGCCAATTGGTGTCAGCCCCATGGTCGTATCTACGCTGCGGCCATCGCGAATCGCCGCCATACTGGCCCCGTTGCCCAGATGCGCGACGACGATGCGTCGACCTGCCAAGCCAGCGCCGGCCGACGCGCGTTCAAGCTCTCCCACAATATATTCATAGGAGAGGCCATGAAAGCCGTAGCGCACGATACCTTCGTCGGCGAAATAGCGCGGAATGCCGAACAATTGCGCCTCGCGTGGCATCGTGCGGTGAAACGCGGTATCAAAGCACGCGACCTGGGGGAGGCCGGGATAGCGCTTGTCAACCGCTTCGATGGCGGCAATCTCAACGGGCAGATGCAAAGGTGCGAGAGGAATGAGCGTGCGCAAGTTCGCCAACATGTCTGGAGAGATGCGCTGTGGCTGCTCAAACCGAGCGCCGCCATGCACGATTCGGTGCCCCACGCATGCAGGCTTCTGCCCCTCCAGTCGTTCTTCGACCCAGCCCAGCGCATGATGCACCGCTTCGGTATGATCACGCACGTTCAGCGTATCGCTGGCGAGCGATTTTCCCTCGGCATCCTTGACCTCGAAGCGACCATCGGAGGCGCCAATACGCTCGACAGAACCAATGTATCGTTCCTGCGGCTCAACGGCTTTCCCCGACCTCGGGACCGCATATGCGGCGAATTTGATACTCGAAGAACCACAATTGATCGTGAGCAGAGTCCTTGCGTTCGAAGCATCGCCGGCAGACTGTTGCGTCATACACCCATTTCCCGCAAAACTGGCGGCCCACCGCCACAACAGCATGTCCACACGAGAGCAACGCAGCACAACCCATGCCGTTTGGCGGCCACGCTAAATACAAGCCGCTTACTGCCGAGGTGAAGTGGAAACCCGCGCACGATGGCATTCCCAATAGCCGTGATAGCCTAGTGACGTGACACGGCGCCACTGCTCGTACGATACTAGGCCCTACAGCGCACAAGTTTGGAGAGAGAACTAAAGAGAACTACTATGAGTACCTATCGCTGTCTGGTTACCGGAGGCGCGGGCTTCATTGGCTCACATTTGGTGGATGGCCTGCTCGCTGCTGGTCATCAGGTGCGCGTGCTCGATGATCTCTCCACAGGCGATGAGGCGTATCTGGCCCATCACCGCGGTAAACTCAAGATTCTGCGCGGTGATCTTCGCGATGTTGACGCTGTGCGCGCCGCGATGCAGGATGCCGAAGTAGTCTTCCACCTCGCCGCGCTCTCCTCGGTGCAGCGGTCGATCATCGAACCGGTCGAGAGCATCGATGTGAACGTGCGCGGATCGATGCAGGTGCTGGAGGTCGCGCGCGAAAGCGGCGTGCGGCGAGTGATCTTCGCTTCATCGGCGGCTGTATACGGCGACTCTGAAGCGCTGCCGCTCAATGAAGGGCTGGATCCGCGCCCACTCTCGCCTTATGCCGTCCACAAGCTGGCGTGCGAGCATCTGTGCAAGGTATTCGCGCAGATGTATGGACTTGAGACCGTCGCCCTGCGCTACTTCAATGTCTACGGCTCGCGCCAACGCCCCAACGCTGAGTATGCCGCCGCGATACCCCGCTTCGTCGAGCGGCTGCAGCACAATGTCGCGCCGGTGATCTATGGCGATGGCGAACAAACCCGCGATTTCATCCACATCTCAGATGTCGTGCGCGCGAATCTGCTCGCGGCGGAATCGCCCGCGGCAGTCGGTAAGGTGATGAATATCGCGAGTGGTGAAGGGATCTCCGTCAACGCGGTCGTGCGAACGCTCACAGAGTTGACAGGCGCGAGCGTAACCCCGCGCTATGAAGCGGCGCAACCTGGCGATATCCGCGATAGTGTCGCCGATATCAGCCAGGCACAAGCGGTTCTAGGATTCACGCCGACCGTCACGCTGCGCGAGGGATTGGCGCGACTGCTCGAGCAGGAGACCCAAGCCGCCAGCGCCGCAACCTCTGGCGCACATCGTCGCACGCACTAACAGGCACGAAGGCATAGCGCGCCGCCGCGCTATCGCGTGACTTTCACAGACGCCTTTGCGTCCGAGAGACGCTCGATCTCTTCCGCCGTTGTGGAAAGCGCGTGCGCTGCCTTCGCCGGGTCATTGCTGTTCAGTCGGAGCGCGATCGCAACCGCATCGTGTCGCACTTCATTCGTCAGCTCTTCGAGCGAGGCGCCAGCGCGTATGCGGCCCTCTACATCGATCAGTGGCCGACTGAACGCTCCGCTGAAGAGGATGTGCTCGTCGGTGATCACCTGGCCCTGCGATAGCACGACAGCGCGCTGCGTCACGTTCTCCAGTTCGCGCACATTGCCGGGCCAATCGTAGCCGCGCAACTTCTCCACGGCCTCCTGGCTGATACGCGCAGCAGGCGAGCGGGGCGAGTAGCGGTGCTTCTCCAGAAAGTGGCTGACCAGTAGCGGAATGTCTTCTTTGCGCTCACGCAGCGGCGGCATATGCGCCTCGATCACGTCGAGACGATAGAACAGGTCCTCGCGGAAGCGCTTATCGCGCACCTCTGTTTTGAGGTCGCGGTTCGTCGCGGCGAGCACACGCACGTCGACCTTCACAGGGTCGGTACCACCGACGCGCTCGAACTGGTGATCCTGCAGCACGCGCAGAAGCTTCGACTGCAACGGCAGGCTCATCTCGCCAATTTCATCCAGCAGAATCGTGCCCTTGTTGGCAACCTCGAACAGACCCTTGTGTTGGTTCAGCGCTCCAGTGAAAGCGCCTTTTTCATGGCCAAAGAGCATGCTCTCCAGAAGTGACTCAGGGAGCGCGGCGCAGTTGATCTTGACCATCGGGCCGTTGCGCCGGTCTGATGAGGCGTGAATAGCCTCCGAAATCAGCTCTTTGCCTGTGCCTGTCTCGCCGGTGATGAGCACAGTAGCTGGCGTTCGCGCCACCAACCCAACGAGCTTGAAGATCTCAATCATCTGCGGGCTGGCGCCAATAATTCGCTCGCGCGAGTCAACGGCGACACTCAAAAATTGCGCGCCCGGCCCCGCCTGCTTGAGTTGCTCATACGCGATGGCGCGAGCGACGGCCTGCGCGACATCCTCTGGGCTATCGAACGGCTTGCGGAGATAGTCAACGGCGCCACTCTGGATGGCCTCCGCGGCCATCGCGCCAGGGGCCTCGCCAGTCATCATGATGATTGGCGTCTCAACGCCTCGATCTCGCAGTTGCTTGAGCAGATCCATGCCGTTGATGTCCATTTTGACATCAATCAAGATCACGTCGGGGCGAGCGGCGCCGGATGGCAGCGCCTTCGCGAGTGTCTCCGCGCCGTTGCCAGCCTCATCGACTACGTAGCCTTCATCTTCGAGCGTCTGGCGCAGTACATCGCGAATACCAGGGTCGTCATCGCAGATAAGCGCACGAAGCGCTCCGTGATCTGACATGGCATTCGTTGCGTCTTTGCGCGCGCTACACATGAAGTTCTATCCTTCCCCCAGCGCCCGGTGCTGACGTGCGTTTTCAGGAACGAGGCGTCACTGCGGTGGCCAGATGCTATCAGGTCGTTAACGTTTCGTCAAATGTTTGCACAAGCAAGAATCGAGGCATCGTTGTACACAACGCTGCATCCCTGCCCACTTGGCGGCGTTGGCTGGCGCGACTGCATTGGCGCACTCACTCTTCGATTGTACACCGTGAAAACGCGCTCCGTACATGGTGACTTGGGCGAAACGCGACGAGAGCGGCAAAAGACGCAGTCCATCAGGCTGATAGCGGTGATGCCGGGCCAGAGAGCGGCAACGTGACAGTGAAGATGGCGCCGTGTGCGCGTTCACCACCACGGTTCTGCACGGCGAGCGATCCGTCATGCGCGCCGATGACGCCCCGCGTGATGAAGAGCCCCAGGCCGCTCCCGGACACTTCGCTCGCTTGGCGTTCAAGCCGGATGAACGGCTCAAAGATGCGCTTCATCTCCGCCTCGGGAATGCCCGCCCCATAGT
>DASVZC010000097.1:0-28572 GCA_036391835.1 Ktedonobacterales bacterium
GGAGGACGAGGAAATCGAAAGCAGCATCCACGCCATGGAGACTGAGAGCGCTCCACTCGTCGACCTGCCAGACGAATCGGAAGTGAGCGGCGCGCGTTTGCGCCGAGTGCAGGAAGTCGCGAAGGCCGCTGAGCGCGGCGAAGCAGCGGAAGTGGACACGATCACCGCCTACCTGCGGGAGATCGGACGCGTTCCGATGCTGAGCCATGCCCAGGAAATCGACCTAGCCAAACGTATTGAAGCTGGTGATAAAGACGCGGTGCAGCAGTTCGTGCTGGCCAACCTCCGCCTGGTGGTAAGCATCGCCAAACGATACGTTGGTCGAGGCCTTTCGCTGCTCGATTTGATCCAGGAGGGGAACATCGGGTTGATGCGCGCGGTCCAGCGCTATGATTGGCGCCGTGGCCACCGCTTCAGCACCCATGCCACCTGGTGGATCCGCCAGGCGATTAGCCGCGCGGTCGCTGACAAGGGCCGGGCCATTCGGCTGCCCGTCTACGTCAACACCGCGTTGAACCGCGTCCGGCGAGAGCGGCAGCGGCTCGTGCAGGAGATGGGGCGCGACCCCACCGAGCAGGAGCTGGCTGACGCCCTTGGTATGGATGTGGAACGTCTGCACGAACTCGAGGCGGCCCCAGGCGCTCCGATCTCCCTGGAATTGCCAGTTGGCGAGGACGAGGAGCAGGAGCTCGGTGATGTGCTGGCCGATGAGAACAGCACATCGCCCGAAGAGGTCGCCACGACCCGGACGATGAAGCAGGAGGTGCAGGAAGTCCTTGAGGACGTGCTGACTCCCCGCGAGCGTCTGGTGTTGCAGTTGCGCTTCGGCCTGGGCAGTGGCCACACCTTCCCGCTGGAGCAGGTCGGTCGCCAGCTTGGCATCACGCGCGAGCGTGTCCGCCAGATCGAAGCCGGCGCCCTCGCTAAGCTCCGCAACCCGAAGGTGCTTGACCGCCTTCGCAGCTAGGGCTAACCTGGCGTCAAACGAACCGCCCCCGATCGGCTTTTGCTGGTCGGGGGCGGTTCTGTATGAGGATCATGTCATATCCATGCGTCGAGGCTGCGATGGCGATCAGTCGGCCACCAGATTTTGCAGGCGTCGGCCCATGTCCGCTACAGTCTGATGGGACGTGTAACCATTTCATGGGTGAAGAGCTAGCGGGGAGAGACGAGCCAATGACGCAATCAGCGCGACAACGCATTGAGCCGGGGCCAGGCCAGGAATCTGTCTGGGACTATCCGCGCCCACCGCGTCTGGAGGATTCCGAACGCCTCGTGCGGGTGATCTTCAATGGCGTCACCATCGCCGAGACACGCCACGCCAAGCGCGTGCTGGAGACGAGCCATCCGCCGGTCTATTACATCCCGCCAGAGGATGTGCGCATGGAATATTTGTCGCCCGCGCCCAATGCGACATTCTGTGAGTGGAAGGGCGCGGCGCGCTACTATACCGTCTCGGTGAATGGCAAGACCGCTCCCTCCGCTGCGTGGTATTATCCCGAGCCTACCGCGCCGTTTGCCGCGCTCCGCGACTACATCGCCTTCTATCCCGCGCGGATGGAAGCGTGCTTTGTGGATGGCGAGCGTGTCCAGCCGCAGCCCGGCGACTTCTACGGTGGTTGGATTACCAGCGAGATCGTTGGCCCATTCAAGGGCGCGCCCGGCACACGCGGCTGGTAGGCTGGCCGTTCACGCCATGTTAGGCGCGATGACGCACGAGCAGGATGTCTACAGGCAGCGGCGTGTTGGGAAAGTCACTCGATCCAGAGGCCGGTCAGGAAGAGCAGCGTGAATAGCGCCTGGAGCATGAAGCCGCCACCGAAGACGACCACTGCGAGCGCGGGCCGCTTGCGAACCCAGTCGGCAAGCAGCAGGAAGATCGGCGTCGCCATCAGCAGGTAGCGGCCCGCCGACGGAAGTAGTTCCGGGCGATGGGGAACCGGCGTGGACAGCAGGAAGAAGAGCGTCGCCAGCGTGTAGAGCGTGTAGAACAGCGGCAGGCGATGCGCGTTGAGCAGGGTGATGGCGAGAAAGAGCAGCAGCAGCCCGCCATCCAGATAGAGCACCACGGTGGATGGTGTGAGGCTGTGTGGCAGGAAGAAGCGCCGCGCCAGCTCGGCCAGCGTTTGCCAGATCGGCCAACTGCGGTGCCCATGATAGGTGGTCTGGGCGGTGAAGGCCGTGAAGGCATGGCCATAGCGTAATTGCAAGAAGAGCAAATAGACGCTCAAGCCGAGGGCTGGCCCGGCCGCGACGACCGCACCCGCGGTAAGGATGCGTATGCCGCGCAACGAGCGCCAGACGCCAGCGCGCCAGAATGCGGACTGCCAGAGGCCGCGCTGCCTGCCATATTCCCAGGCCAGCGCCGGAATGAGCGCGAAGGCCGTGGGGCGCGTCAGCCCCGCGAGGACACCGCAGAGCAGCGCCCATCGCCACCAGCCTCGTCGCGCGCAGAGAAGGCCGAAGACGACACATGCCAGGAAGCACCCCTCCGTGAAGGGCGCGAAGAGAAAGAAGGCGAACGGATACGCCGCCGTCACGCCGATCAGCCGGGCCGACGCCTCTGTCACCTGCTCTTGGGAGCCTGCCTCATGCGCCGCCAGCAGCCCTAGCCCGATGAAGGCCGCCAGCGCGGCGAGATTTGAGAGCGCCAACGCGGCGGGCAGCGCCGCCCGCGCTCCAATCACCACCGTCAGCAGGTGAATCTGGAGCGGGTAGAGCGGGAAGAAGCCGCTGGAATCGGCGGTGAAGATGTCATAGCCGCGCTGGCTGATCAGCAGGTACCAGCTTGCGTCCCAGTGGACCCAATTTGCCAGAAGTGGATGCCCACTGAGCAACGGCAGCACGTAGCGCGCGAAACTGGGATTGGCGGGAAAGAGGCTCGCGGCGCTGGGTCGGGCGCGGATGAAGCCGAACGCAGACGCCAGCGCCGTCAGCAGCAAGAAGACGAGGCGCGTCGCCAACCAGACGCCCGCTGCCTGCCACGCGATGCGCCTGATCGGCAGGGGCTGACAGCTGATCGTGGCGTCTGGCTCGGCTAGAACGGTGAATGAGCGGAGCCGGTTCAGTGTGCTGTTCGCTATGCTCGTTTTCGCCGCTGTCGAGTCAAAAAGCGCCACGAATGCCCCTTCCATCTTCGTCCGTCGTTCTGCGGAAGCTACTGTAGTGTCCAGTGCGCCGCACAGTCCGAGCGTCTAGGCTCAGCGCCCGATACCCACGGCTGATAGCTCCTGTATGGATTCATTGGCGGGCGTGAGTGCCCCTGACCCACCCTCATCGGAGAAGTTCGCCCAACACATGGTAATGCAATGTACACGGTGCGCGGTGCAGGAATAACAGTGCCAGGCATAAACAACGACAGGGTATGCTCCTGCAAGCCTCGCCCCAGAGGCTAACTATGCGCCTTCGGCAGGCGCCGCCTGTGTTCGCTGCGAGCTTCGCTGATTACCGACTCACGCCACGCATATGCTCCGTAACGCTTGCTATTACTCGGGAAGTTCGGTTTCCCAGTTTTTGGCTTGAATGCTGACATCTAGTTCACGCCGCTGTTTAGCCAGGGCATCTATCTCAGCCCGCAGTTGTGAGACATCCACCGTCGGTACGCGTCGAATCTCCGCGCGTCCATAGCGATCTACCCGCTCAGAGGCAGCGTCAGCTACTGAGCGCAGGATGTTCTGATGGATAGTCAGCGCATCACGCGCTGCCAGCGCCTCGGTGAGCGTCTGACCGGATTCCAGGTGTGTCGAGATATTGGCCTGGTTGATCTTGAAAATCAGCGTTTGAATCTGACTGACAAGCGTGGCGATCTCCTGTCGCAGCCGAGCGGGGTCTTCGTGTGGCTTTTCACCTTCTTGAACCCAACTGCTGCGGTTGAGGCGATCCTGCAATTGGGTCAACCGCTTTTGGATATCACCGCGCGCGATGAGCGCTTCAGCCAACTTCATATCGTCACCTATCGCATAGAAGAGCGTGCGAACCCACGAACGACCCTACCCCAGCTTTGCGAGGGCATCACCGACGAGCTCTTCCTCGCTATGGGGGCCGATGGCTCCGAGCACCAGCGGCTTGGTCGGTGGGAAGCGCTTCAGCAGGCCGAGAATCTGGTCAGCGGTTACGCCATCGATGGCGGCCTTTAACTCCTGGATGGTGAGCAGTCGCTTCTCGAACCACCACGAGCGGGCCAGCGCACCCATGCGTGCTCCCGAGCTTTCGCCACGCATCACCAGTTCGCTCTTGATCTGCGTTTTGGCGCGCGACAGTTCATCCTCCGTGACGCCCTTCTCCTCCAGCAGCTTCAACTCGTCGAGCATCACCTGCACGCACTCGCGGGCCTTGTCGGGCGAGGCGCCAGCGTAGAGGTAGCCCGCGCCATACTCGCCGTTGGGAGCGAAGAGCGCCGCGACGGAGTAGACCAGCCCGCGCTTCTCGCGCACCTCGCGGAAGAGGCGCGAGGTCATGCCGCCGCCCAGAATTTCCAGCGCGACGTTGGCGGCGTAATAGTCGGGGTCACCATAGGTGGGGAAGGGGAATGCCATGCCGATGTGTTCCTGGTTGCCCTCGATGACCTCCACGCTCACGCCTGGCTTTGGTTGTGGACGCTGCGCTGGAGTCGCGGGCGCTGCGCCAGTCCAGCCGCCGAAGAGTTCGCCAACGCGTTCGACGGCATGTTCCCACTCGAAGGCGCCCGCGATGGAGATCAGCGCGCCCTCGGGTCGATAGCGCGCGCTATAGAACGCGCGGAGGTCCTCCGGCGTGAGCGCCTCGACGGTTTCGCGCATGCCGAGCGAGCGGCGGCCCAGCGTCGTACCAGCATAGAACCGCTCACGCACGAGATCGAAGATGCGGCGCATCGGCTCGTCGTCGCGGCGGCGAATGTCTTGCAGTTGCACGGCGCGCATCTGGTTGAACTCATCGTCGGGGATGGTTGGATGCAGCATCACATCGGCGAAGAGGTCGAGCGCGCGATCGAAACGATTGCCGACGATCTGCGCGGAGTAGCGCCCATATTCCATGGCGTTCTCGCCGCCCTTGCGCGCGCCGATGTCCTCGAATTCCTCGGTGAGTTGGCGCACGTTGCGGGTTGTGGTCCCCTGGAACATCATATCGGAGAGCAGGTAGGTCAGGCCAAGACGATCTTCCGGCTCGTCGCGGATGCCCGCCGGAACCTGCACGCCGAAGGTGACCGACGCCAGGCTGGGCATGCGCTGGCCGACCATCCGCAGCCCATTCTCGAAGGTGTGCATGAAGTAGTTGGGGGCCAGCTCACCATTCGTGGAAGGGGTGGGGCCGCCAGTGGCGTCAGGCATGCTCATCTATAGCCTTTCCTCTGCATCGTGGGCGCATCGGACGTAGGTAGCGCGCCGGAGTTCATCCAACTGTCTGCCGTGTATTGTACCGCGTGGGTCGCCGTTCGCGCCGGAGGCCGCAAGGAGCGCACTCCTCGCGTCCATCTGCGCTGCGGCTACATCATTTCGTCGCCCCACTCCAGTTCGAATTTGCCGAAGCGTACCATGTCGCCCGGTTGCACTCCCGCGTCTTCCAGCGCCTTGAAGACACCCATGCGACGCAGCTGATTTTCGAGTCGATCCATGCCCTCTGTGCTGTCGGGATTGGTCATTGCGACCATGCGCTCCACCCGTCTGCCGCGCACACGGAAGCCGCCCGGCTCACGCTCCACCGTGTAGGCGTCGTCCGGCTCAGGGCGCAGCACTGGGCCAGCCGAAGCGGGCGCCAGCGGCTGGCGAGCCAGCGCCTCCGCCTCGTCGCGCCGAATCTCGATCAGCCGCTGGCCGGTGACGTTCAGCAGGTCTTGCACGCCGTCACTGGTCGCCGAGGAGATCGATAACGCCTGATAGCCTGCTGCTTCGGCGCGCTCGCGCAGCGCGGGCCAGCGGTCGCGCGCTTCCTGCAGGTCCATTTTCGTCAGCACGATGATTTGCGGTCGCGTCGCAAGCTCTGGGCTGTACTCCTCCAGTTCGCGGTTGATCGCCTCGAACTCTTCCCACGGCTCGCGCTCCGAGACGCCATCGATCAGGTGCAGCAGCAGGCGGCAGCGTTCGACATGCCGCAGGAACTCGTGGCCGAGGCCCACACCCTGCGCCGCGCCCTCGATCAGCCCCGGGATGTCGGCGATGACGAAGCTGTAGTCGTCGCCCTGCGTCGGATCACCTAGCACTGCGACTCCGAGGTTCGGCGTCAACGTGGTGAAGGGATAGTCGCCAATCTTGGGGCGCGCGGCAGTGACCACCGAGAGCAGCGTGGACTTGCCAGCATTCGGATAGCCCACCAATCCGACGTCGGCGATCAATTTCAGTTCGAGGTCGATCTCGCGTTCCTCGCCAGGCTCGCCAAACTGCGCCTCGCGAGGCGCCTGGTTGGTGGATGTGGCGAAGTGCACATTGCCCAGGCCGCCGCGCCCGCCACGAGCCACCAGCACGCGCTGCCCTTGCTCGGTCAGGTCGGCCAGCAACTCGCCCGTCTGGGCGTCACGCGCTACGGCGCCCGCCGGAACCTTGAGGATGAGATCATCGCCAGCTGCGCCGTGCATCTTCTGCTTCGCGCCGTTACCACCGCTGGTCGCCTTGTGGCGCTGGCGATAGTGGTAGTCCACCAGCGTGTTCATGCCAGGGTCTGCTTCGAGGTAGATGCTGCCACCTCGCCCGCCGTCGCCACCATCTGGCCCGCCCATCGGGGCGAACTTCTCGTGTCGCATGTGCGATGAGCCGTTACCGCCGCTGCCCGCTTCGACGAATATCTTTGCGCGGTCGAAAAATTGCATAGTTCCACTCCCCGCGCCCGTCGTTCATCGGAGCGCCCGTACCTGTCTCATCTGCGCCCAAGCTGGGCGGCTGCATGTGCTCTTGTGTTCTTTGTGTCCTGAACCGTCATCGTGCGCGTGTATTGGCGTAAACACAGCGTGGCGGGACGCGCCACTCCGTCAGCCGCCCGAGAGCTATCGCTGCGGAAGGGAACGTCCCGCCACCTGAGCCTCAGCCCGCGCGGCGTCTGCGTCATCTCACACAGTACACACGCGGACGCCTCTGACTGGAATGTCGCTCGACTCCGGTGGGCCCAGCAGGGATCGAACCTGCGACTGATCGGTTATGAGCCGACTGCTCTGCCGCTGAGCTATGGGCCCCAAGCGCGCTAGCGCCGAACATGACGGGCGCTGGCTGGAACAGTGTATCACATCGCGTTGACGAAACGCCTCGCCGCATGCCGCTTGACGCGCCGGAGAGCGAGCGGCGTGTTGGGCTATACTACTGGTGAGCCGCCGCCACGTCCCAGCGAAGAGACAAATCGGGCGTCGGCGACTCTTAGGAGTGCCTCAACCATGATCTACAACGTAGCCCAACTGCTGAAAGACGCCCCCGGCGCCACGATCGACGTCGAACTCGATAGCGAAGATTCCCTCGATTTGCGTGAGGGTGAGGCGGAACTGGCCGGGCCGGTGACAGGTCAACTACGGCTGCACCGCACCAACCAGGGCATCTATGTGGATGGCGTCGTGCAAGCGCCCGTCTACCTCGAATGTACGCGCTGCCTGCGCCGATTCACGACGACGCTGGAGTTTCCGCTGCGTGAGGAGTTCTATCCCGTCATCAATGTGACTAGTGGCGCTCCCGTCACCGGCCCGCATGACGCCGACGCCTTCGCCATCGATGAGCATCATCAGGTGGATTTGCGTGAGCCGATTCGGCAGGCGCTAGTGCTGGCGCTGCCGATGAAGCCGCTGCACAGCGAGGACTGCGCTGGACTCTGCCCGCACTGCGGCAAAGATCTCAACGACGGCCCGTGCGAGTGCCCGGCTGAAGAAGAAGACCCACGTCTCAGCGCCATGCGTGCGCTCTTTGCCGAGGCCAGCGAGAACAGCGCAAACTAATCTCACCAGACACAACACCTGACACGATGATGCCCGCCAGAGGAGCGATTCTCCTGGCGGGCATGCGTTTGTCAGTCTACGTTGTATGCGCGCCTCAGCCTGAGACGCCAACCGGCCCCATCGGCTCGACGACGCCGGCTAGCGGCCAGCGTGGCGCGCCGACCCGATAGACGATGCGAGCAATTTCCCAATCAGGACGCTCGGCGCCAGCGGCGCGCTTGCGAACCTTGGCGATTGGCCAGGTCAGCCAGCGACTGAGGCTGTACTTGCCCAGCGGTGTCAGTTCGTAGACGCTGCCCTGCTGGAAACATGGCACACCAACTGCCCAGACGACGTCATCAGTTCCCAGCATCTCGAAGCAGGCGCGATGCATGCCCTGTCCCGAATGGTCGGGGTCGATGGCGATCAGGCGGCCCAGCTTGCCCTTCGGGTGCAACGGCCCACGTTCCCACGGCCCGCGCAGGCGATGCGCCCAGCCCCAGTGCGGATCTTCCTCTGGATTGTCGGGATTTTCCGCTGTCGGCAGGAGTGTGAGCAGCAGCGCCAACTGGCGGCGAGGCAGCGCCACAACGCTGTCTGGCTCACCGGACTCCAGATGCGCCATTGCCCAGGCCATATCGCTGTGGTCGAGCACGGAATGTGGTCGCTCCACGCGGAAGATGCCCGCGTCCGTCTCGACTTCGACGGCAGAGACGATCTGCGGCGCTGGTCGCTCGGCTGGCAGCGAGGACATACCCGCGCCCTCCGCCGCGCGGTCGCGCTGCGCCGCGGTGATTTTCGCCTTTGCCCGCGCCGCTTTCCGCGCCAGCGAGCGCGCCTGCCTGGCGGCTTCCTCTGGCGTGGGTGTCACCGGGCCGATGCCATCGGTCACGACCTGCGCGCCGACGGGTCCGCTTGGCATGGCTGTCTGCAGCACGCTCACCGGCATGACCGGCTGCACCGAGCGCAAATGCCCGTAGGGGCGACTCACGCGGATCGCGCCGGGGCGATTGGCGCCCTCGAGCGAGCGCATGCCGCCGGAGCCATTGGGCAGCGCGATCAGCCACACATCAGGGTCAACCTGAGTCGCGGCGCTCGGCAGCGCAAACGGAGTATATGGCCGTGACGGGAAAGCCGTCGCCGAGCCCAGACTCCCCTGCGTCTGTGTCGTCGGAGCGCTGGGGTAGGCTGGCTGAGGATAGCTTCCCGGAATCGGATAGGCGGCAGCGGCAGCATTGGCGAGCGCCTGTGCGGTGTCGTAGTAGTCGAAGCGTGCGCCGCCCGTGTAGCCGCGAACCCCCGATGCCTCTGTGGGCGCGGGCGTCGCGTTCCCTGGGCGCAGCCCAGGACGGCGCATCATGCGTTGAGTTGTCTCTATGGATGCCCGCATTGTACCCTCCGGCCCGCTACAGTTGCGGTACGTTAGTCGCTGACTCCACCGCGTTCGATCTGCACGCCTCATCCCTCGCGTTTCAGATGTCTACCTGCTACGCAAGAATCAGACCGCTTGCTCCCCCGTGTCCGTACATGAGGGTGTATGTCCGCCGACGCGCTCTCTAGCTGAGTGTACCTTAGAACAGCTGTTCGTGTCAACGAGAGTGGTCGTTTGGTTGGCGCGGCGGCTCACTGGGGGAAAATAGCGGCCAGGCGCTTGTGGTCAACGCTCATGGCGATCAGGTAATCAGACGAGTTATGTGCGATGGCAGCCACAAGCGAGGACTCCCTCATCCCGCCAAATGGTCCTGTTTTAGCTGATTTCTTCTCAACGGTAGCATGGTACAATGCTGCGCAGGATGCCCGACTGTGTCCAATGATTACCAGTCATCTAACGGAAAGGACCCGACCGCATGCCGCGACAACGTGAGCGAAGCGCCGCCAACGCTCGTGCTCAGCAGGCGGCCCCACAGCCGCCGCGTGAGGGCCAAGCGACGACGCTCATCACGGTGCTGTTGGCGCTGGCATTGCTGGGGGTCGGTGTGGCTGGGTATCAGGCGTCGACGTTGCTGGAGCATGCGGTGTTTGGCCCATCGGGCGCCAACGCGTCCGCAGCGAGTCTGGCTGCGTTCACCTGCGACGCATTCAAGCGGCAGGACTACGCGAGCCTGGTGAAGAATATTGATCCTGCGCCAACCCCTCCCTCTGTCACCGTGCCCTTCGATGCGAAGAAGACGATCGCACGTCTGCAATCGCTCGACGTCAGCCAGGGCAAAGTCATCGCTTGCACGGCGCGTCCCTACAGCGCGGGCGCCATCGTCACAACGGATACCGCTGTGCGCTATCAAATCATCGTACAGCGCGCCAAGGGTGTCGGCTCTACGAGCGGCGCATTGGTGATGCGCCAACAAACGAGCGGCCAGCGCCTCTGGCTGATTGGGCGCGATAGTTCGTTCCTGGCTCCGATTCCAGGGGTTGGGTAGAGGCGCCGGTCGCTGGCCTCTTTTCATATCGCCGCCACTCACCTATACTTGCGGCAGACGGTCTAACGTCGGCTGGCGGCTGAGCATCGGCGCGCCCGCCAGGGGAGGGTTGCTCGATGACGGCAGACGAACAGCAAGATGATTATCTGAATCCCTTAGGCGGCTCCATGGGCAAGGCGTTTAGCGCCGTGCCGCCCGAGGTGCAGTCGCTCTTCAATCAGAAGCCAGGCCGAACCTCGGAGCGCATCCACCAGGTCATTACCTGGGCCGCCGCTGTGGACCCTGAGGTCTTGCGCCAGCACCAGCGCCATAGTAAGCATATTCAGACTGTCGCCGACATCCAGCAGGCGCCTCTGCGCGAGCGCGACCGCGTAGCGCAGCACTTCGCCCAGCAATATCGGCATCGCGCCGCGCTGACGGGAGCCGTAACGGCGCTTCCCGGTGGCCTGTGGGCGCTGGTTGGCATGGGCGCTGATGTCCAGTTGACGGCAATCTATGCCGTGCGCATGGCGGCGAAGGTTGCGCAGTCCTATGGCTATGACACGTCGACCGTCGAAGAACAGGTACGTCTGGCCGATGTGCTGGCGCTCGCCGCTGGCATTGATAGCCTGCGCGGTATCGGCAACTGGCTGACCCGCGAGGGACTGGTGCAATTGCTTCCAGAACTCCTGCCACGTGTCCTCGGACGGTTGAGCGTGGAACTCACCGCCGAGCAGGCCGCCAAGTGGATTGGCCGCATCGTGCCAGGGGTAAGCGCTGTTGTCGGTGGCGCGGTGGACTACGCGTTCCTGCGGGCAGCGGGTGAGCGCGCCATCGCGTACTATCACAATCGCGCACTTGCCGACCGTGGCGAATTGCCACCGGGCGCCGAGCGTCCCGCGTTGCCTGCTCCATCCACCACTGCGAGCGAGACGTCATCGTCGCAGTCGAGTGAGGCGACCGCGCGCATCGTGGACGCCGACCCCATCATCGTCGCGCCGTCGTTGGCCGATTCAGTCGAACCCAGCGCCAGTGTTGCGCCTGCAGTCGCTGCTATCGCTCAGCCCACACCTGCCCTGACACCAAGTGCGCCCATCACGCCTGCCAAACCTGCAAAGCCCGCAACACCGGCTCGCGAGCGGCGCCAGCGTCGCGCTTGGGCAGTCTACTTGCCTATCTTCGTTGTGCTAGTGCTTGCCTCCAGCGCAGTCGCCTGTGTCGCGCTTGCTTCCCTCGCCAGCAGCGCTCTGCACTTCGCGCACTAGACTTCTCGCGAGCGCAAAACAACGCCACCTGCGTCGGTATCGGGCCGACAGTCAGGTGGCGTCGCTCATTGCGGAAACGTCGCGTGTACGCTTGCGCCTGGGCTACTCCGCGATGGTGATGGGCGTGACTCCGGCGGCCACGCGTGGCGCTTCGGAGGATTGGCCCGCGCGAATCGCTGCGGTGCGGGCGGCGCGGCGCTCCATCAGGTCGGACGGAATGCGGTAGACATCCTTCGCTAGCCCGAGCTTTTCGAGCGTCACGATCAGGATTCCCGAAAGGTCAAACTGCCACCAGCGCAGACCGTGAATCGCCGAGCGCGGGAAGGCGTGGTGGTTATTGTGCCAGCCCTCACCAAACGCCAGCAGGCCGACGACCCACTCGTTTCGGCTTGCGTCGTTCGTCTCATACGGTCGCTTGCCGAAGGTGTGGCAGACGGAGTTGACGCTCCAGGTGACGTGGTGCGTCAGGAACATGCGCACCAACCCGCCCCAGAGTAGGCCATGCCAGCCGCCAATCGCGAACGGAATCACCAGCGACAGCGCGGCCCACAAGATGAAGGTGCGGCTGACGAAGTTGATGATGGGGTCTTTGACGAGATGGCGGCAATAGACGTTCGGGTCTTCCATCTGCTTGGTGAAGAGCCAGCCCAGGTGGGCATGGAAGAATCCGTCCATCGGGCTATGCGGATCGCCTTCGCGGTCGGAGACAGCGTGGTGCTTGATATGCGTCGCCGCCCAGCTCAGCGCCGGACCCTCGAACGCCATCGAGCCGAGCACGAGCAGAATGAACTTCACAACGGGATGCGGGGTGAAACTGCGGTGTGTCAGCATCCGGTGGAAGCCGACGGTGACGCCGAGCGCGATGAGCGAGTACATCACCAGCATGAGCAAGAGATCAGTCCACGATACAGCGGACTGCCAGAGGAGGCGAATAGCCAGGATGACGCCGATCAGCGGGGCGACGACGACTGTCAGTATGGCGGCGCGATACGCAAGCGTTGGTTGCATGATGTCTCCAGGGATACAGGGCTCACTTCTCGCGTGAACCGCACAGTCAGAGCGCCCCAGCTCCAAGAATGTTTCACGAACTGTGGAAGTCCCATTTCTGGGTATATCGCCGGATTCAAGCGGGCGCACAATGGTCCTTCTCGCCCGGATGTGTGGGCTGATTCCGCCAGGCTGGATGCGCCATGCCAGCGCTAGAGACTAGCTCCATCAGGGGACGGCAGTGGCGACATGCTACAATGGCACAGAGCGACAGAAGTCGAGATCGTGTCGAATCCGTCTTGAGCAGCGAGCAATCTGGAGAGCGATGGCATGAGTAGTCACCCACACGAGCATCTGTCTTCAACAGCGCCGATTGGCGTCTTTGACTCTGGTGTGGGTGGGCTGACAGTGCTACGCGAATTGTTCCGCGAATTGCCCGACGAGCGCTATATCTTCTTCGGCGACACCGGAAACTGCCCCTACGGCGTGCGCTCGCCAGCCGAGATCACCCAACTCTCGCTCAATGGCGCGGCGTTCCTGCTGAAGCATGGCGTCAAGTTGATCGTGGTTGCGTGCAATACAGCGTCGAGCGCGTCAATTGATACCCTGCGCGCGACGTATCCACAGATCAAGTTCATCGCGGTGGTGCCTGCCGTCAAACCCGCCGCTGAGATGACCAAAACCGGGCGAGTGATTGTGGCTGCGACCGATTCAGCCGCCCGTAGCGACTATTTGCGCGGCCTCATCGAGCGGTTCGCGCATAGTGTCGAAGTGTTCCCGGTCGGCTGTCAATCGCTGGTGTCGCTTGCCGAGGCAGGTAAGCTCGATGGCCCCGAGGTGGAGGATGAGATTCGCCGCCGCATCGAGCCGTTGCTGTCGAAAGACATTGATGTGCTGGCGTTGGGTTGCACGCATTTCCCGGCATTGCGCGCCGCCTTCGAACGCGTAGTTGGCCCGCATGTGCGTGTGATCGACTCGGGCGCCGCGGTAGCGCGACAAACGAGGCGGGTCTTGCGCGAGCAGCATCTGCTCGCGGCGCCTGAGGCCGGCCCGGCTCGCAAGCCACGTGTGCCGCGCCCGGACGATGAATTCTGGCGCAGCGGAACCAGTGACACCTTCGAGCAGGTCGCCTCGCTCCTGCTGGGCGCTCCCGTCGAGGGGCGCTACGCCGCCGATATGCTCTGGACCCCCGCCAGCGCCTAAACGCCTCGGCTGCCTCCCTTTGCCTCCAACTTGACGTATTCCTCTTTCTCGCCCCGCAAAAAGAATAGAGGAATGACGGATGTGTCGCCCTGTGTAGGGATGCGTCGGCGGCTGTCCCGCTGTGGAGTGATTTCAGGAGGCAAGATCAATGACAGAACGACGATATATTCCAACAGCGAACCAGTCCACTGACGGCGAGATGGCGCAGGAATCCGTGACGTTCGCGCCGACGGGCCAGACGGTGCGCCGCGCGCTGCGGGGAAACGAGTGGTATTACGCCGTGGATGATGTGCTGGCGTCGCTGACGCCAGACGAAGGCGAGGATGCGCGGGATGCCCTGCGCGGGCGAACGCGCGCGGTGGAGATGCCACTGATGGATGCCGAGGGGGTGGCGCATCCCACGCGGATGGCCAGCGCCACGACATTGCTGCGGCTGCTCGCCACGGCAAGTGGATCAACGGCTGAGGCTGCTCGCGAATGGCTGGCGCGAGCAGGGGCCGAGCGGCTGCGCGAGGAGGATGATCCCGCGATCGTGGTCGAGCGCGCCCGCAAACTCTACGCTCGCCAGGGCTATGCCCGCGACTGGACGCAGCGCCGCCTGCATGGCATCACGCTGCGCCAGCGGCTGACGCATGAGTGGTCGGCGCGTGGTGTGCGCGAGGGGGCTGATTACGCGGCGTTGACCGACGCGCTCAGTCAGGGCGCCTTTGGGATGCCCGTCGAGGCGCACAAAGCGGCGAAGGGTCTCACGTCTTCGCAGAGCCTGCGTGACTCGATGACGACGATGGAACTGCTGCTGCTGAACCTCGTCGAGGAGACAACGCTGACGTTGCACCAGGCGCACGATAGCCAGGGCATCGAGGCGTTGCTGCAAGATGCGCAGGAAGCCAGCGCCATCGGTGGCGCGACTCGGCAGGCGATCGAGGCGCGCATTGGCCGCGCGATCATCACGCCCGCGAACTTCCGCGCGCTGCGCCAGATGCAGCGCCGTCCGCGTGTGTACCTTGGACCGCCGCTGAGCCAGCCTCAAGCCGCGGATGCGCCAACATCAGGCGCAGCCTAAGTCAACACTCAAACACAGATACGCCCCCTGCTCATCTTCCTCGCGGGAGACGGGCCGGGGCGTGATTTTAGATCAAGGCGCCAACTACCGCGTGTAGTAGGCGATCAGATCGTTGCGGGTGCGGGCGCGCAGTTCGGCGTTGTGGTCCATCGTTTCGAGCGCTCGCGCGACCGATCCGGCGAACTCTCCCTTGAGATGCGAGTCCCAGAAGGCGACGACATCATCACGCAGCGAGGCGGGCAGTTCTCCGGAATACTCGACGAACACGGGAACTGAGAAGGTCATGCGCTCCTCGATATAGCTCCAGCGGTCTTTCAAGTATTGCCACGTCTGCTGCTGCGTGCGTGGCTGGGTGAGCAATGTCACGACGATGGGGTATTGCGCCTGGAGCGGGAAGATGTCCTCTCCCTTCGCCATCTCCGCCAGCGTGCGCGCAGTCAATTCCTCTGGCTGGAATAGCCCAAAGGAGCGAGCATAGCGCGTGACCTG
Source organism: Ktedonobacterales bacterium (assembly GCA_036391835.1). Classification (GTDB taxonomy): domain Bacteria; phylum Chloroflexota; class Ktedonobacteria; order Ktedonobacterales; family JADMIN01; genus JAKAIY01. The sequence goes on from DASVZC010000097.1 coordinate 15,265, forward strand.
ATCTGGCGTGAACGCTCCTCCCTTGCGGCTTTCGTAGATCGCAAGGTAGCGGTCATACGTCTCGGCATCGCCCAGGCGCGCTGTCGCGTTGACGGCGACGGGCGCGAGGTTGGGGTCAACCTCGTTGGGATTGGCGGCCTCTCGCTCTTGCCATGCCCGCGCCTGGCTGATCGCTTCGGCGTCGTGGGCATAGTTCGCCAGCGCGCCCAGCAACGACGCACGCAGCCGTGAAGTTGCGACCGGCTCGCCTACCTGCGGATCGTAGCCGAAAGTCGCCATCTTCTCCTTGAACAGCTTGTTGACCCATGCCCTGAAGCCAGCCGTCGCCTGTTCGTCGCCCGCGAGTTCGAGCATACGCTGAATCGTGCCGACCTGCCCGACCAACTGGCTGATGAGAATCTCATCGTCACTGCCGCTGAGTGCGGCAATGGTATCCAGATAGGGGGCTATCGGTTGCGCGCCATTCGAGACGAGCGCCCATTGGTCGCGCAACAGGCCCTTCTGCTCGCCGCCAGTCAGCTTGTGAAGGTTGGCGCGTAGCTTCTCGAGCAGCGTGTCGTCGAGGCGCTGTCGATAGAAGCCCACCTCGCCCGCGTTGGCGTAGAGCCAGCGCAATTCGCTACTCACCGCGATAGGGAACGTGGCGCTGCGCTCGGTCAGCAGATAGCGCGCGGTGTGCTCGCCAGCGTCATCCTCATAGCGCACTTGCATCGGAACCTGCCAGAGTTGGTCGCTGGCTGGCGCATTCGCGGCGGAATAGAAGCGGCTCTGGCTCACATGCAGATGCGCCTGACCATCGGCCACGCTCTCCAGCGCGACGTCGATCAGCGGATGGCCAGCTTGCAGAATCCAGCTCTCCATCACCTCGCCGACTGGCAGGCTTGATGCCTGTTGCAGATGGCGCCAGAGGTCGGGGCCAGAGGCATTGCCCTCCGCGAACTCCGTCATGTACGTGCGAAGTCCTGCGCGGAACGCCTCAGCGCCCAGGAAATCGTGCACCATCCGCAGGACCGCGCCGCCCTTTTCGTAAGTGATGAGGTCGAAGCTTTCCAGTACGGAGCGCGGCGTGTGGACGGGGTAATAGATCGCGTGGGAGTTGGCGAGCGAATCGGCGGCTCGTGCGGCGTCTGTGCCCGCTTGTACTTCGTCCCACACGCGATAGGTCGGGCGCAATTCGCTGATCGCGTGGTAGGCCATCCAGCTAGCGAAGGCTTCGTTGAGCCAGAGGTCATCCCACCAGCGCATCGTGACCAGATCACCGAACCACATATGCGCGAACTCGTGCGCCGTCACCTCAGCTACACGGACTTCTTGCGCGCGAGATGTGGCGTTCTTGTCTAGCAGCAGCGCCACTTCCTGCGAGACGATGAGTCCGGCGTTTTCCATCGCGCCCGCGCCGAAGTTTGGCACGCCTATGTTGTCGAGTTTGTCGAAGTGGTAGGGCTTGGCGAAGTAGTCTTCGTAGTAGGTCAGAAGTTCGGCGGTGAGGTCCAGCGCGAACACGCCCAACGACTCTTTGCCCTTCAGCGCCCACACCCGCAGCGGAACGCCATTCACGACGCGCTCTTCTGTGCTGGCAAAGTCACCAATCGCCAGCGCAATCAGGTAGCTGGACATCGGTTTCGTCGGGGCGAAACGCCAGGTTACGCTGTCACTCTCCGCGCTGGGTGAGCTGTTGAGCAGGCGCCCGTTGGTAAGCACGGTCTGGCCTGGCGCCGTCGTGACGGTCCAGGAGAACCGCGCCTTGAACATCGGCTCATCCCAGCAGGGGAGGATGGCGCGAGCGCCCGTCACCTCGCACTGGGTGCAGAGCATTTCGTTTGGGCCGTCCTTGGAGAGGTACAATCCCTCCAGACCGACGCTGAGTTTGCCCGTATAGTCGAGCGCCAGCGACGCATGGCCCGCAGGCGCTTCGCCATCAAACGCGATGACGGCGATCTCACGCTCGGCGTCGTGCGTGACGGCGCCTGTCAGCGTTTTCCCATGGGGGGTGGTCAGTCGGGCGCGCGAAACCTCCAGATTGAGCGCATGCAACTCGATGGAGGTCGTCGGCGCGTCAATCGTAAGTTCGATGGTCAACGATCCGCTGAACTCCTCACGGTCGGGTCGCGCGTCGAGCGCAATCTCGTAGTAGCGCGGGCGAATCGTCTTTGGTAATCGGTATGCTTTGGGGTCCGTGTTGGGCGTCACGCTCGAAGTCATACATTCTCCTCGCGGGGACATTTAATCGGGAAGCAGTGCGCCGCGCCGTCCTTGGAATGGCGGAGATCTACAAAGAGACGCCAGCCTGGGAGAATGCTCAGCTTAGTGCTTCTAAAACTGCCCATATCTAGGCACACCAACGGCACTGTCGCAAGGGCCGCGCGCTCACGCGTGCGATTCTCACAGCCTGGCTGATGTTATACTCTCTCTATGAGACATGAACACCTCGCCGCGGTGCGTCTCCAGCGCCAACATCTGACACAGCCAGACTTCCGCACACCTGTTGATGTGGCGCGGGCGTTTGGCGCTGTGCAGGCGCAAGACCTCTATTCATCGCTCTACGCCATCGGCCTGCGCATGGCAGACGCCACGGAAGGCGCCGTCGAGCAGGCCATCACCGACAAAACCATCGTGCGGACGTGGCCGATGCGCAACACCATCCACTTCATCCCCGCGGAGGATACCCGCTGGATGCTCAAGCTCCTGGCAGAGCGTCTGCTCACCAAGAACGCCAGCATCTATCGCAACACTGGCCTGACCGAACAAGATTTTGCCCGCGCACGCGATGTGCTGATCGAGTCCCTGCAGGGCGGCCGCCACCAAACACGTCCGCAGTTGTACGCGTCGCTCGAAGCGGCTGGTATTGAGACGTCTGGCGAGCAGCGCGGTTTACACATCCTCGGCTATTGGTCGCGCGCGGGGCTCGTTTGCCTGGGGCCGCGTCATGGCAAGCAACCCACCTATGTGCTGCTCGACGAATGGCTGCCGCCCACTCCGATGCTAGAGGGCGAGGAGGCGCTGGCCACGCTGGCCCGGCGCTACTTCGCCAGCCACGGTCCCGCAACGGAACGTGACTTCGCGTGGTGGTCTGGGCTGAGCATGGGCGAGTGCCGGCTGGGCATGCGGCAGGTCGCGCAGGAATTCGAGCAGGCAACGATTGACGGCGCCGTGTACTGGCTCAGCCCAGGCGCCATGCCCGCGGAAGATGAGGCGCTCCACTCAGTCCACCTGCTGCCCCCGTGGGATGAATTTACCGTGGCGTACCGGGACCGCAGCGCTCTCGTCCATCCCGCATTCCCGAAGGACTCGTTTATCGTCCTCGGGCCGGTGATCGTCGTCGGTGGGCGATTGTTGGGCTCGTGGAAGCGCAACATCACGAAGAGCGGCGTCACCGTCACCTGCACGCTCTACGCTCCCCTCAGCGCAGACGAGCGGGAGGCGCTGGAGCAGGCAGTGGCGCGCTACGGGCGCTTCCTCGGGCTGCCCGCAAGATTCGAGGCGGCGCGGCGCTGATCTGACGGTTTTGCCCGCCAACAGATATTGCGGTGGCTGCTGGGTGTCGCACTATCTGAATGAGGGGGAGAGAAGGTAGGGAAGTGCGATGGCTCAACTCGCGCCTTCCAATAGCGCGCGGCGCACAGGCGCTGGCGTTGTCTTGCTCTGTCTCGTAGCGATTCCCTTGGCGCAAGCGGGTCTAGGCTATGCCGCCGTACACGCCTCGTGGCCATGGTACTGGCTCGCAGGTACGCCGCTTGCCTATCTGCTCATTGGCGGACTGGCGGCATTCTTAGCTGTGGGTGGACTCCCTGCGGCAGTGGCGCGCAGCCTTGGCGCACGGCTCGGCGCAATCGGTGGCATCAGCGGCGCCGTCGTGGCGACACTCGTCACCGCAGCGTTCATTCTCTGGGAACTCAAAGCCCCACAGCCTGCGCCCTCGCATCTCGGTCCCGGTGGCCCGGCGTTCCTCATCCTGGTCGTGCTCTTCCTGTTCGGGCCGGCCTTTGTGGTCGTCAATCTGGTTGGCGTCGCCAGCGCGATGCTCGGAGGACTGCTCGGCGGCGCCCTGCGAGCCGCGATACAGCGTGGTGGAATGTCTCTGCCGGAATCAGTGGGAGATCAGGGCAGGACCCGCGCCGTGAGGGTGATCGGCGTCATCGTGGTGGCGCTCGCTCTCCTGGCTGGAGTCGCTGCTCTTCTGCTGAGTAGTGGAACGTTCACAGTGATCCGCTGAGGCGTCATTGGTGTGCCTGGCCGCGCGCGTGGGGAGTGTGTGGGGAGCTAAGGAAACAGCGCGTCCCCCTCCGCGTGGGAGCGGCGCGCAATCCGCTCGCAACGTGGAGGGGGACGTGAGGGGCGACTGGGCAGTCGCGTGTGTCTGTGTTTAGTTGTGACCTAATGCAGGTCGTTCAGGCGGCGCTCAGCCTCGTCGAGTGTGATGCGCCCGTTGCGCAGGTCTTCGAGGGCCTGACGGCGCTGGGCGTCGCGATCCTGTGGCTGCGCTGACGCGCCCGCATTGTAACCAGCGCCATAGCCCGCGCTATAGCCCTGCGGCGGCTCGTCGTGCTCGATGCGTACGCGTTGTGCGCCACCGCTCGGGCGGCCTGAGGCGTCTGGGCCAGCGCCGCCACGCGGCTCGCTTGCGCGGCCCCAGCGCGAGAACGCGTCTTCCAGGTCGGCCATCGCACGCTCGATCGTCGTGCGAATCTCGGCGCCGACAGCCTCCCAGTCCGTTTCGCGGGCGCGGCGGGCGGCGGTTTCAGCGTACTTGCGGGCTTCTTCGCCAGCGCGGCGGGCCAATTGCTCGGCCTGGTCGCGCAGATCGTTCAACTGGTCGCCATACTCGCCGGAGGTGTGCGCCCCACGGCCACGCTCCCAATCGAAGCGGAACTCGCGCGCTTTCTCTTCCTCCTCGGGCGTGTACGGCCCTTTGAACTGGAAGCCCGCGCGGCCCGGGGCGTTCTCTACACGCACACGGAACTTGCGGCCACCGACGGCGCCCTCGAAGGTGTGGGCCTTGCTGTCGTCTGGCCCCGTGGGATTGCCCTGATCGTCGTACTCGTTGCCCATGTAGAAGTCTCCTCTTTGCCCATCCGCAGCGACTATCGAAATGTCGCCGCCACTCTGCAAGGTTACCGTCGCGGAACCCGTTCCCAACGCGCCCACCAGATTGCGCCGTCGGCCCTTCTCGACGGTCAGCGGCAGGCGGGTGTGAATTTCGCCTCCGAAACTCTGCGCCACGAAGCGCGCGTTCACGTCGCCGCGCACTCGCAGGACGATGTCGCCTCCCGCGTTGACGACATATTTCGTCGCCGGACGTAGCAGCGTGTCGATTGTGACATCGCCGCCTGTGCGCCCAACCGAGACACCACCTGGCGCGCGCTCGATCCGCAGATCGCCGCCAATCGCGCCGACGCCCAGTGGGCCAAAGGTGTTGGCGGTCTCGACATCGCCACCGACGGTATCGCAGGTCGCCCGACCCGAGACTCCGTCAATCGTGACATCGCCACCCACCGAGTGAGCGCTGAGATCACGCACGTCGTTGATGTTCAGGTCGCCACCGAGGCTAGTCAGATGGATCGAGCCTCGAATGCGCCGCATCTCAGCGTCGCCGCCGATCGGACCTTCGAACGTCGCAAAATCGCAGCGTTCGATCGCGACATCGCCGCCGACCGCCTCTGTGACGTGCAGGCCAGCGCTCCGCCGTACCTCCAGGCTGCCACCGATGCGGCCAAGGGTCATCACATTCTGAATATTCGCGAGCCACGTGTCGCCGCCAACGCCCTCGTTCACCAGATGGCCGATATGGTCGGCGAACAGGTCACCTGAGATCCAGTGCAGTTGGGCCTGCGCGACATCTTCGACGCGCGCGTCACCGTCGGCGCGGGTCACCCGTAGCTCACCATCCAGCCGCTCGCAGCGCAGATCACCTTCTACTTCGCGCACCGTGACGACGACGTCGTTCGGCGTTCGCAGTTCGGTTCCACTCGGCAAGCGATTGAAGCGCACGCCGCCTTCGCTCTCGACCGCGTCATACGCCGATGACCAGTGCGGCGCATTGACATGCACCTGCTCAGCGCCACCGACAATGGTAAGATCGCCTTCCGCCAGCACGACATCGATATGCAGCGTCGTCGCGCTCTCTGTGAAGGCTGATGTCTGCCCCGCAGACGCCGCCTCGGGTATTGGCGTTTCAGTCGCTGCTTCCTCGCTGTGTGGCGTGTCGCCTTCTTCTACGCTGTGGGAGTCACCTGGTTGCGCGGATTCAGCGATTGGCTCGTCGTACGCTGTGCCCTCTTCTGGAACCTCTGTGACCTCCGCCTCGACTGGCTGCGCCTCGGCAGCCTCTGGCTGGGATTCCGGGGTGGAGTCTGGTGTCCACTGATCCATGAGAAATGCTCCTCTCTTCGTACTGGCCAGGCTGCTCGATCAGTCGTCGTCGCTCAGGCTGTCGTCGGATGCTGGTGTGCGTAGCAACAGGTCGTGCGCTTCGTCGGCGGTGATGCGACCCGCTGAAAGGTCCGCGAGAATCTCGCGGCGAATGCGCCGTCGCTCCGCTGGTGAAGGCTCGTCGTCGTTTGCGATGCCGAGCGCCTCCAGAACGGTGTTGAGACGGCCCTTGACGGTGGGGTAGGAGACGCCAAGCATGTCTTCCACGTTCTTGATGACGCCTCGGCAGCGCAGAAAGACCTCGACGAATTCGAGTTGCTCATCGCTTAGTCGCGCGAGTCGGCCAAAGCGGGCGAGGCTGCGCACTGTCGCGACAGGCGGCAGAGGTCCAGAGCGGCGGGCGCCGTCGGTTGGGCGCAGGTCAGGCGCGGCGCTGGGGCGCGGCTCGAACTCACCTTCGACCGCGCTACCACATTCCGGGCAGCGTACGCGCGCGATCAAAAGATGGTCATGCCCACAGATGGGGCAAGACTCCGGCGCCTCATAACGTTCCGCCATACTTGGTGTAATCCCTTTCCCCTGCTCTGCTTGCGCTCTCGACCTTAAAATGCCGGAGCACGCGGACGTGGGGTTAAAAGCCCTGGGACGGCGCTAGCTTGCGGCGTAGACGGGGGCTTTAGCCTCAAGCGCGCCGTGCGCCGGCCATTTATGGCCGCGACGGTATCCCTAAACCCCGCCTGCATGCCTTTGCTACCCGAAGCATAGTCTGTACGAATTAACTTTGTCAATGTTGCACGTGATAATGTTAATCACATATTCACTTTGATAAGTTTGTGAGGCTGATGGCGTCTGTGTTCTGCAGTGCTATAATTCGCGCATCGTGGTGGTGTGGAGCATATCTGGAGGCGCTTAGATGGCGGATGACATGCGCGGTGACGCTCGCAAGACGGACCTGGACGAAGAAATCTACAGCATCTCCGATGAACAGGCGCAGATCGAGTATGTGCAGGTGCGTCGCGCCGCTCAGTGGGTTCCTTTCCTGCTACCACATCTGCGTTCGGGCATGCGCGCACTCGATGTCGGCTGCGGTGTTGGCTCCATCACGCTCGACCTTGCCGAGATCGTCGCGCCGGGGGAGATCGTTGGCATTGACCGCGATGAGGCGCAACTCGCCATCGCGCGCGACTCAGCGGCTCAGCGTGGCTTGTCGCATGCCCGCTTCGAGGTTGGCAGTGTCTACGAACTCCCGTTCCCCGACGCGACATTCGATGTGGCGCTGGCGCATACGCTGCTGTTTCACCTGAGCGACCAACTGAGCGCACTGCGGGAGTTACGGCGCATCCTCAAGCCCGGTGGCCTGGTCGCCATCTCCGACGACCACTACGGTACCTGGGTCTTCTCGCCGTCAGATGGGTTGGCGCGCCGCATGGTGACCGAGTTCATTCCGCGGGTAACCATCGCGAGTGGTGGCCGACCATACTACTCCGCTGATCTGCGCCGCCTGCTGCTAGAGGCTGGATTCGCCCGCACAGAGGGAATCGCGCTCGCCCCAGAGCATTACGGAACGCTGGAGGAAACGCGACGAATAGCCGCCATCGCCGGGCGCATGTTGCGGAATCCTGAGTTCACTGGCGTGATCATGAGCGAGGGATTGGCTAGCGCCGACGAGATCGAGGCCATCCGTGACGATATGTTGGCATGGGGCGAGCGGCCAGACGCATTCGCGGCAGTGATGTACTGCGCGGCGCTCGGCTGGGTGGACGCCTAGAAAGTCATCAGCTAGTACTCTTCGCGCAATTTTTACCTTCTTGCGTATCTGATGGCGTGTCCGTTCGTCTGAACCCCTTGGAACGGAACGCCGTGTGATGGGCTCCACGCTCCTCGTGGCTGCGCCAGGTCGTTCCTACGATTCCTCATTCGCATCTCTTTTTCAGCCTAAGTGACCTTCTGATGGTCCTTTGCGCCCTAGTTCATGTTCACAGGAGCTTTGTCATGGCTAAAGCACAGCGGAAGACGGAGCTCTCGCCGGTCGAGGCGCTAGTCGTGGAGCGCAGGCTTCACGAGGAAGCGCGAAGTTCCGCGTCTGGTGGCGTCCTTGCGCGCATCCAGATGTTGACCAAAGAGCGGCAGAAGCTCTATGCAAAGTCAGCGGCGCATCCTTTCATGGCGCCCTCGAACCGCGTTCGCATCCTGGCGATCAGCGCGGAAATCGAGTTGCTCTGGGAGGCGCTGCGGCGCGAGCGCGCTTCGCGTCGGACGCAGATGGAGCGTGCCCTCAATGTCATCGCCGTGGATGACGACACGCCACGCGCCGAGCCAGCCGTTTCGGTCGGCTCGATCGACGCGGCATAGGCGAGACTTCTCCGACCCTCTCACTGAGAGGCAAGGTGAGACAGCAGAGGCCGCGCGTCCCCAGCCACTTTGGCAAGGGGCGCGCGGCCTCGCTGCGTGTGCTGCGAGCGCTACGTCAGCCGCTTCAGTCGCAGCGCTTGAATGACAGCGACGGCGAGACTGGCGACGGCTGGTCCATAGATGAGGATGTCGGCGCCCAGCGCCCTGAGGAAGAGAGAGGTCTGGTAGGTCAGCTGCAGGTTGAAGAATCCGCGCAAGTTGAACAGAAACGGCAGGCCGTAGATCCCAATGTTGAACGCGATTAACCAGACGGCCAGAAAGCCAATCAGCACGCAAGTCGCCTGCGCGATCATATGCCAGATGCCAGCAGGCGCCGAGCGCGCACGAACGCCGCTCCACGGTATGCTCCAGTAAGCCACAGCGGTTCCTAGCGGCGCGCCAATCAGGCTGGAACTTCCACCGTCGGGCAATGTGTGTCGCACGACGAACTGCGCGAGGTCTGGCGCCCGTCTCAAGAACGAAGGTGGATCGAATATTAGTGAGCTTATGAGTACGCTGAGGACTGCGGCGACAATCAGCAGCGCGAACGCTTCCAAAGCGGTTCGACGCCATGTGGCCCGTGGCAGCCGCAGCAGCGCATAGATATAGGCCGCGGCGGCGTAGAAACCAAGATCAGTTAAGAAGAACCCTACTCCCTTGATCCCTAGTAGACCGTTAGGTGACTCGTAGTCGTTCGCAAAATACTGGCACAAACTGACGATGAGGGCGAATCCGATGGCGATCCCTAGCATCCTCGCCACATGCGCATAGCTGAGACGTTGAGTGTGCGCCTCAGTTCCAGGCGTTGCCACAACTGTACTCCTTGTCTCACATACTGGTCCGCGCGGCGCTAGTTCGCCGCTAGCTCGCCGGTAGCAAGCAGAGTATAGCCGCTGGCGAGCCTGCGCGCCACACGACGCTCGTACGGTCTGTTGCACGCGACGAGGCCGCGCGCCCCAACCATTATGGCTAGGGGCGCGCGGCCTCGGTATATCTACGGTGTGTTCGAATGTTACCGCTTCACCAGCGCCAGCGTCACCGTCAGGTTGCGTGCAACCGTCTCGTCTTTGATCGTCGGGGCGAAGCCGTCATAATCGGCAGCTTCGTTTACCTCAGGCGTATCCCCATCATGCCTCGTTGGAGTTCATGAGACGACTTGTAGAAAAGATCACTAGCTGTAACGCTGCTGTGAGTCCGACGACCGTCCAGCCTGCTCTCTGATCGAAAGCGAGCATCCGCATAATCATTTGTTCGTGCGCCAGTACTGCCGCAAGAGGAGGCGACCGGCCAGGTACTCCGTGAGCGGAGAAGTCAAGATACGCGCTCAAAGAGTGCTGGGCGAAAATCACCGATGCCACAGCTATGACAACCGCCGCGACAGCGCAACCGCGAAGAAGGCGACGGAGTCGCTTGTGGTACGAACGCCACCAGAGAAGCCCCGATTCCGAAACGAGCAACAACGAGCACAATCCGGCTACAATTGCCCAAGTGAGCAAGGGTTGAACACTTTCTGGAATGACGACTGCCACGGTAATCATCATCGTGTCCTTTCTTGGCCGATAATCCCTAGTTCGCTTGGAACGTTGTCGTGTTTATATGAACGATTTATGATGACGTCAGGACTTGGGTACAGTCACCTACAACCACTGAGAATTGATTGAGTGGATGCCAAATCCAGTCAGGGTTGGCATCCACCCGCGTCAAATATTGGAGAGGGAACGAATGCTGTCATCCAGCGGTATCGCGTTTGTCGAAGGGATGGGCGGAATGAATGTTTTGTTCTCCGCGACCTATGCCTGGGATGGCATTGTGCGACGCCACATCCATGCCGAAAACCTCTCAATAGGTCGGGTAGATCTGTTTGGTCGGCGAGCGATTGCCGTGGGAATCTGTGCCCTGTTGTGGGCGCTTGGCTGTGCATTTGTGGTGCTAAACACCTGGAGTAGGCTGTTCCAGGCGTGTGATAGGTCGGTAGCATGTACGATGGCTTCCGCAGCGCAGCCCCTCGCGTCATCAGGGATCGCGATTGGGTTACTGCTGTTTGGTGTCAGCTGGGTGGGGTTCTGGCTCTGGCGCGTTCGGCCAGATGGATACGTTCGGCAGTGGGTCGGGCCTGGAACATACGAAGATGAGGGCGAGATTGTCAAGCGCGTTCCGCGGGCGCTTGAGAAGGAGGGGTTTCCACCGGTCGACGGTGGCCTTCTCATGCAGATCTCGCGCGAGCTCAAGATGAGAATGACCCCTATCGCGTTTCAGCCCAATTCTCCTTTCGTTGAAAATGGGCGATTGGTTGTTCATCGTTTTGTAGGAAGTATCGTAAATTCAGCGTTCGGTAATCGATTTCACCTGCCCAAGCCGCAGTTACGTATCATTTTTACGACCATCGCTGAATACTATGTCGAAATAGGTGAGAACGCCAATACGTCACGTCTTGCCCGCAAGCGAACGAGCGATCAGTAGGTTCGTTCGTTTGCTTCTTTCGGGGTGCGATGCTGCGCTTTTCATATTTGGAGAATGGTCTGTGTGACGACTAACCTTGGCGCATATGTGTCCAAGGTTGGTCGTCACGGCACTTTACCGCTTCACCAGCGCCAGCGTCACCGCGTGGCTGCCCAGTTTCGCGGCGGGGATCGTCTCGTGGTAGGCGTCGGCGGGGGCGCCGTGCGGCTCCTCGCCTGCGCTGACGGTGAGGTCACGCGCTAGCGTCTCGTCTTGAATCGTCGCGGCGAAGCGCTTGATCGTTGCGCCAAGCTCTTCGTCGGCGGCGAGCCACAGACTGATGTTATCTTCGATGGCGAGACCTGCCTTCTTGCGCGCGTCCTGCACGAAGTGGGTCAGGTCGCGCATCAGCCCCTCGGCCAGCAGATCAGGCGTCAGCGTTGTGTCGAGCGCGACCACATAGCCACGCTCCTCAGCCGCGACGAAGCCCTCGCGCGCGCCCGCTTCCACATCCACCTCATCGGCGGTCAGCGTGACGGGCTCGCCATCGTCCACAGTCAGCGTCAGCTTGCCAGTCGCGCGTAGCTCGCGCGCCGCATCGTGCGCGTCGGCCCTGGCGATGGCCGTTAGTAGCGCCGGGAGCCGCTTGCCATACTTTGGCCCCAGCGTCGAGCGGCGCGGCTTCAGCGTGTACGCCAACATATCGCTGTCGTGTGGCAGCGCCTCCAGCCGTTTGACATTGAGTTCTTCGAGCACCTGTTCTGCCAGGCGTCCGAGACTCTCGCGCTCGGCGTCCGTCTGCGTCGTGACGTAGAGCGTCGCCAGCGGCTGCCGCACGCGAATCTGCGCCTGCTCACGCGCCGCGCGTCCCAGGTTGACCAATTGCATCACCAGCGCCGTTTCGTCGCGCAGGCGTGGGTTGACCAGCTTCTCATCGAAGGCTGGCCAGTCCGCCAGATGCACACTTTCCGGCGCCTGCTTGTCCACCGAGCGCGTTAGATTCTGGTAGAGCGATTCCGCCAGGAACGGTGTGAACGGCGCGAGCAGTTTGGTCAGTGTCGCCAGACACTCGTAGAGCGTGAGATAGGCGGCTACCTTGTCGACGTCCTCCTCGGCTTTCCAGAAGCGGCGGCGGCTGCGGCGCACGTACCAGTTCGACAGATCTTCGATGAATGTCGAGATGGCGGCGGTCGCGTGCTCGGCGTCGTAGTCCTCCATCCGCTCAGTGACCTTGCGCACCGTCTCGGCCAGTTCAGAGAGCGCCCAGCGGTCGAGATCGCTGCGTTCGGCGACGGGCAGTCTGCGGGTCAGCGGATTGAACTCGTCGATGTTGGCGTAGGTGACGAAGAACGAGTAGACGTTCCAGAGCTTGTCCAGCGCCGAACGCGCCTGCATCCATAGATCGCTGAGTCGTGGCGGCTGCCCCTGCGCGCGTGCCTCCGCCGCCTCTGCATGCGATGGGATGCGAGGGAAGCGCAGGTTGTTCTCCGGCGCGTGGTTCATATAGAGCCAGCGCATTGTGTCCGCGCCGACGATGGCGGCTGCCTCGTCGAAGGGGATGCTGTTGCCCAGGCTCTTGTGCATGCCCTGGCCGTTCTGGTCGAGCAGCGTCGCGAAGCCCAGCACCGTCTGGAACGGTTCGGTATCTTCCAGCGCGGCGGCCATGACCAGCATCGAGTAGAACCAGTTGCGGAACTGGCCCGGGAAACTTTCGGTGATGAAGTTCGCTGGGAACCATTCGCGCCAGTAGTTCTTTTCGTGGCGATAGTGCAGCGTCGAGAACGGCACGATACCCGCATCCAGCCACGGGTTGCCGACGTCTGGGATGCGGCTGACCAGCGCGCCACAATGCGAGCACTTGATCTTGACGGCGTCCACATACGGACGGTGCGGCGTGTGACCCTCGAACGTCTCCCAGCCTTCGACGGCGCGCTCTTTCAGTTCCGTCTCGCTGCCAATGACCTCGAAGTTGTCGCACTTGGCGCAGTGATAGATTGGCAGCGCCAGACCCCAGTAGCGCTTCTTCGAGATCATCCAGTCTTCCATGTTGCGCAGCCAGTCCATCTCGCGGTCCAGGCCAAAGCCGGGGATCCAGCGGATGTCTGGCAC
>DASVZC010000098.1:0-2524 GCA_036391835.1 Ktedonobacterales bacterium
TCGGACCTGCTGCGCATCGCGGCCCGCCAATTCCGAGGGAATCGCGGTTATCTGAAAACCAGCCAATCGAGATCTTGTACCATCCACGCCACGGGGCGCCGTCGAGCGTCGGCACATGCCTGATCTTCAGCCCAGTATTGCAGCCCGTCCGCTGCCCTCTGCGATACTGATTGGGCAAGTGTCCATCTGGCGTCAAGTGGGAGTGAAGCTATGGCGAATATCTGGCAGGGACGATTGGTGCGGCTGCGCGCGGTCGAGCCACGCGATTGGGAGGCGCACTTCGCCTGGAATCAGGACAGCGAGATGTCGCGCCAACTCGACTATGTTTGGCCGCCGTCGTCGGAGGCCCGAGTCAGGCGCTGGGCGGAGGAGACATCGGCGAAAGTTAGCGAGAGCGACGACTTCGCCTTCGAGATCGAGGCGCTCGCAGGTCGCGCGCTCGCAGGCCATATCTCGGTCCACCACTGCGACCGGCGTGTCGGCGGCTTCTCCTATGGCGTGGCGATCCTACCGGAATGGCAGCGGCGCGGCTATGCATCTGAGGCGATCCTGCTGGTGGCGCGCTACTACTTCCATGAGTTGCGCTACCAGAAGATGAACCCTCAGATCTACAGCTTCAATACGGCCTCACTGGCGCTGCATGACAAGCTCGGGTTCGTGCGAGAAGGCACGCTCCGCCGCATGGTGTACACTGGCGGACGCCACCACGATATGATCGCGTTTGGCATGACGAGCGAAGAGTTTGTCGCGCGCTACCCTGAGTTGGCCAGCGGCAAGTAGTGCGCAGCGAGACGCATCAAGAGCGCATCGCAACCGATTGACGGGCAGTCGCCGCTACTTCTACGACGCGCTCATGACACGACGAACCCGTTTATTCAGCGGCGACCTCGTGCGTGCGACGCTCACTCGCCTGGAACCACTCTCGTCTGGCGAGCGCGAGACAAGTCAATGACACGATGCTTGTGAGGGCTGCGATCGCCCATTCCAGCGTGCCGCTTCCAAAGTCTGGATCGACGTGAAGGACAAGCTCTATCCAGGCGGGCCATGCGAGCGTGACAACGAATAGCAGCGCGCTCAAGCTACCGAGGCTAGCCTCGACCCAGAAGCGCTTGTGGAGTTGGCGATCTACGACACGTGCCATGACAGATGCCCTTTCGCTCGGATCAAGCCCTACAGAGTAGGTACAATCCACCAGACCGCACGAACGATCTCCGTAGCCACAGCGATGATGACGCCGACAAGACTCGCTTCAAGCGCTGTACAAGCGGCATTACATGCTGATGACGATGCTCGGAGTAGACCCACATCTTACAACAGGGCCTTGTACGCACAACCAGAATGTTCGGTGCGCGATCAGTAAGCCGCCACTCATCGCACTGTTCCTGCGCAACAATCCGCAACGCAAAACGTTGCTGACGACTGATATGAACGGCGGTTATCGAGCTTATATCATAGATAAATTGCCCAGTCAAGGAAGGTCGATTCTCCACATAAGGACATGGGAAGTGATGACGAGGCGGAGAGAGGGGGCTCTGGGCTGCTATACTCCCCTGCAGTTGCAGCGCTAGGTGGAGGCTTTTACAATGACCTGAGCGAGGCTGATATGATACTTGTTAGACGCTTGACTCACACGTTCCCCCAAATGTTCCGCGCATGACATTCCGCGTCATGACAACAGTAAGGAGATCGAGTCCATGTCCTTGGCTTCACAGTCAGACAGCCCCCAGCAGAACACGCATGATGGACCGGCCAACGCGCCCGCACTTCTGACCTCACTGGAATGGCGTAGCATTGGCCCCTATCGCGGTGGTCGCGTTGTCGCCGTCGCTGGCGATCCCCACCACAGCCACACCTTCTACTTCGGCTCGACGGGAGGTGGTGTCTGGAAGACCACGGACGGTGGTCTCTTCTGGGAAAACGTCTCCGATGGCTACTTCAAGCGCGCTTCCGTCGGCGCCATCGCCGTCGCGCCCTCTGACCCCAATGTGATCTACGTCGGCATGGGCGAGGCCACCATTCGCGGCAACGTCTCTCATGGCGACGGCGTCTACAAATCCACGGACGCCGGCAAGTCGTGGACGCATCTCGGCCTCGAAGACACACGCAATATCGGCAAGGTGCGCATCCATCCGACCAATGCCGACATCGTCTACGTCGCCGCGCTCGGCCACGCCCACGGCCCAAATGAGCAGCGTGGCCTCTTCCGCTCGCGCGATGGCGGCAAGACATGGGACCGCATTCTCTACGTCAACGAGAACGTCGGCATCCACGATCTCTCGATGGACCCCAACAATCCGCGCATCCTGTACGCAGTCGCCTGGGCCGCTCGCCGCAATCCGTACCAACTGATCAGCGGCGGCGAGGGCTGCGGCATGTACAAATCCACGGACGGTGGCGACACGTGGAAAGAGATTACGCGCAACAAGGGACTGCCCACGGGCCCCGTCGGCAAGATCGGCGTCGCCGTCTCGCCTGCCCGCGCCAACCGCGTGTATGCCATGGTCGAGTCCAAAGACAGCGCCGT
>DASVZC010000099.1:0-13672 GCA_036391835.1 Ktedonobacterales bacterium
CAACGCGTTGTTTCTGACGGGCGTAGGCTATCTGCTGCTGCAATATTTGGGCAGTGAACAATCATCCGATTGGTTCATTCTCGGGTTCCTGGCGATTGCCTGGATAACTTCGCGCCTCAACAACGCATGGCACAAACTCAGCGAGCAGAATCGTCGCATGGTAAGCCTGCGCATCCGCTATCTTCAGCAGATCGAAAAGCAACTGCGCGATGGAGGCTTTCTGCCACCCGTCACCGTGCAGTTGGAGAAAGACGAAGTAATGGCGGATGGCAAAGATACCATGACAACGCGCGGTACCTACTCACTGGAGGATGTGTTGTACGGCCCGCGCGCGAAGCGGACAGCCTTTAGCTTTACTCTCGCCGAGCAGCAGATTGGCCGCGCTTTCACTTTGTCCTATTGGTTGGCATTTGTCTTGGCAGTCGCTGGCGGCGCAGCGCACATCCTCGCGTCGTTTGGCTATCACCTGCCCGGCGTCCTCTAGCGACGTCTGAGGACAGCCACCCCATCTGGCGGGAGCGTCACACTGGCGTCGTCGAGTATGATACCTGCCTGGGAGGCAAGCGCCACCTCCCGCCGCACGCTACCCGGTAGCGCCACCCGTTGCTCGGCGTCTGCCAGGTTGCAGGCGAGGGTGATCGGGCTGCGGGTCACGGTGAACCAGCGTGCCGCCTCGTCCCAGCCGCATCGCACATCTCGCATGGCGCCGTCGGTCAGCGCAGGCTCTGTGCGGCGCAGGCGCAGCAGGTCGCGATACCAGGCATTGAGGCTGGTGTGGGGCTCCTGCGTCAGTTCGCCCCAGTTCAGCTTTGAGCGCTCGAAGGTTTCGAGCGCTTGCGGGTCGGGAATATCCTCTGGACGCCAGCCGAACGCGGCGAACTCATTGCGGCGTCCCTCGCGAATGGCCTGCGCGAGCGCGGGGTCCTGGTGGTCAGTGAAGTACATGAAAGGCGCGCTGGCTCCCCACTCCTCCCCTTGAAAGAGCAGCGGGATGAATGGCGACAGGCAGACGAGCGCAGCGGCGATCTTGAGCCGATTCGGCGACAGAGCCGAGGATGTGCGGTCGCCCTGGGCGCGATTGCCAATCTGATCGTGATTCTGTGCACAGACGACGAAGCGGTCGCCCGTCAAGCCAGTTGTGGGCCGCCCATGGGTGCGGCGACGCGCGACGGAGTAGCGGCCATCGTACACATAGGCATGCCTGAAGGCATGCGCGAGGTCGGCCAGTGAGCCGAAGTCGGCATAGTAGCCATTGCGCTCGCCTGTCAATGCGGCATGGAGCGCGTGGTGGAAGTCGTCGCTCCACTGCGCCGTCAGCCCATAGCCGCCCGCCTCGCTCGACCGGACGAGGTGTGGATCGTTGAGGTCGCTTTCGGCGACGAGCGCGAACCTGCGCCCGACATGCGCCTCCAGGGCTTTGACCTCGACCGCGAGTTGTTCGAGCAGATGCACCGCTGAGCGGTCGAATATCTGCTCGGTGGCGTCGATGCGCAAGCCATCGCAATGGTAGTCGCGCAACCACATGAGCCCGTTGTCGCAGAAGAAGCGGCGCACCTCGTCGCTGCCGGGGCCATCCAGATTGATGGCCTGACCCCACGGTGTGACGTAGCGCGTCGTGAAATAGGGCCCAAAGCGCGACAGAAAATTGCCCGAGGGGCCGAGATGGTTATAGACCACATCCATCAGCACCGCCAGGCCGCGTGCGTGGCATGCATCCACCAGCCGCTTGAGTCCATCGGGCCCACCATAGGAATTTTGGGGCGCAAAGAGGTTCACGCCGTCGTATCCCCAGCCACGCGCGCCAGGAAACTGGTGCGCGGGCATCAACTCGACATGTGTGACGCCCAGTTCGACGAGGTGATCGAGATGCGGGATGACGCCGTCATAGGTTCCCTCGGCGCTGAACGTTCCGACGTGCAGTTCGTAGATCATCGCTGAGGCCAGCGGGGGCGCCTGCCAGCCGGAATCCGTCCACTTGAACGCGTCGTGGTCAACCACAGCGGATGGGCCAAATGGACCCGCTGGCTGGTAGGGTGAGCGCGGGTCGGGCAGCGGATCGGAGTTGTCCACACTGTAGGTGTAGGTCTCGCCAGCATACGCGTCGCCTTCGACGCTCCACCAGCCATCTGGCGTCGAAGTCATGCGCAGCCGCTGGTTGTGTATCAAGAGTTCGACGGCGCCAGCGTCCGGCGCCCAGACACGAAAAAGGGGCATCTAACTCTCCGCACCTTCGAATTTGACAAGCAGTCCGACCGGGAAGCGCCGTAGCGCATCCGCCAGCGCAAGCGCGCCGCCTGCGTATTCCTCACCGGTCAGCGCGTTACGCCAGCGTCCTTCCGGCAGATCGACTGTTGTATCCGCCCAATCATCCGCTAACCCTACGACCAGTCGCGGCGCCAGTGTGATGGCCTCTCCCCCTCGTAGAAAAGCGACCAGATGCTTTGCCTTCGCGCCGCGCGCTGTCAGCGGCTCATATTGGCCGCGCGGCCCGAATGCGGCGCCATGCGCTCGCCGCACGCCTAATGTCTGCCGGATGACCCAGAGTTTGGGCATTCCCTCGTCGCGTCGCGCCCAGATATCCTCTGGCGACGCATGCTCAAGTTCAGCCAGCAGGCGTTGGCGAAGGCCGTAGTCTACGGGTCGGCGGTTGTCGGGGTCAACCAGGCTCAAATCCCACAGGTCGCAGCCCTGATAGATGTCTGGCACACCGGGCGCCGTCAGTTTGAGCAGCGCCTGCGAGAGCGCACTCACCCAGCCATGCGTGCGTAATCCATTCACGAATCCGCTGAGATCGGCGATGAATTCGCCATCCTCCAGGATGCTCGCGATGAACGCTTCGAGCGCACTCTCGAACTCGCCGTTGGGTGAGGTCCAGTTGGTCTGCTGGCGCGATTCCCGCGCCGCCTTGATCATGTAGGCTGTCAGCCGTTCGGCATCGATGGGCCATGCCCCCACCATCGTCTGATAGAGCAGATACTCGGTGTTGCGGTCCGGGCGCTCCTCAGTGCGATGCTGTTCGTTATGCGCCGACCAGCGGCGCACGGCCTCCGCCCATGTGTCAGGCATTTCGGAGAGCAGGCTGATGCGGGCGCGAACATCCTCACTGCGTTTGGTGTCGTGTGTCGAGGTCGTCAACATCGCTTGCGGCCAGCGTTCCTGCGTCTCGGCGCACGCTGCGTGGAAGGATTCGACGCTGCGGCCAAAGATACCGGGTTCGCCGCCTACTTCGTTCAGAGAGATCAGCCGGTTGTAGCAGTAGAAGGCGGTATCTTCGGCTCCCTTCGCCATCGCGGGGCCAGAGAGTTGCTGGAAGCGCATCACGAGTTCTGTTTCGAGGTCGCCGCGTGTGCGCAGTTGCAGCATGTCTCCCAGGAAGCCGAAGATGCCCGGGTCAAGGTCTGGCCGTCGCGCTCGCGCCGACTCGATGGTCTCGCGGACGATACGCACATCTTCCTCGCGGACGATGTTGGCCTCCGCGCGGACATAGGTGCGATAGACCGGCAGACTGGCGATGGTTTCACGGAGCGCTTCGCCGAGTTCGTGGCGAGTGTAGTCGCGGGTGCGCCAGCGTTGCTGCGAGATGGCCAGTAGCAGCGCAGTCAGGCGATTGATATCGCTTCCCAGCGCCTCGCGCATGGCGAGCAGCTTCTTCTCACGCATGACCTCGCCATAGTCGGTTGGCTGCCCCGTAAACTCCGCGTAGAAGTTCGTGAGCGGAGCCTCGCCCGCTGGATCGACAAACAAACCACCAACGGCATTCAGGAAGTCGTAGCCTGACGTGCCGGCGACAGGCCACGTGGCGGGCAATCGCTCGCCCGGCTGCAAGATCTTTTCGACGACAATCCAGATGTCTGGCGCATGCTCGCGCAGACGACGCAAGTACGCCTCGGGATCACGCAGGCCGTCGATGTGGTCGATGCGCAGGCCGTCGAGCGCGCCCTGCCCGAGCCAGCCCAGCGGCAACGCGTGCGTGTCGTCGAAGACGTGTTCATCCTCGGCGCGCAGCCCTGCGAGTGTGTTGATGTCGAAGAAGCGGCGATAGTCGAGTTCGCGCTCAGCCGCCCGCCAATAGGTGAGCCGATAGTTCTGGCGTTCGAGCAGGTCGTCTAGCGCCTGTGGACTGGTATTGAGTTCCGTCAGGGTCGCATCGATCGCGTCGGCGACACTGTCGTCGCGCTGGCAGAGGTCGTCGAACGTGGCGCGTAACACCTCTTTGTCGCGATGACGGCGCAGTGTACTCGTGGCGTCAGTCTGCGTCGCGAGTGGCAACTGCCCGAAGGCGTCCGCCAGGAAGCCGAGCAGATCAGAGCCGCTGCGCGTCGCCGCCTGCGCCAGCAGCGTATCGAGCGCACGCGGCGCGACAGGTAGCGCGTGGTCTCTGTAGCGCACGACAAAGCCGCCGCCCTCGCGCGCGACTCGAATCTCACCGGCCTCCAGTTCGCGTCCATAGTGATCGCCGAGAATCGGCATCAGCACGGTGTTGCGGTGTTTGGCGTCGGGTGAATCCCAGTCTACATCGAAGTAGGAGGCGTAACGGCTGGATGGACCATTCTCGAGCACATCCCACCACCAGGCGTTCTCGCGCCCGCCAATCGCCATGTGGTTTGGCACGATGTCGAGCACGAAGCCGAGCCCCGCGCGCTGGAGCGCATCGAGCAGGCGCGCGTGACCGACAGCGCCGCCGAGTTCCTCATTCACCTGCTGGGAATTCACCACGTCGTAGCCGTGTGTGCTGCCGGGACTAGCTTGCGCGATGGGCGAGCTATAGAGATGGCTGACTCCCAGGGCAGAGAGATAACTCGCGATTTCAGCGGCGGCGTCGAAGTCGAACGACTTCCGCATCTGCACGCGATAGGTCGCTCTTAACTCAGTGGACATGGCGCAATACCACCAATGAATGGGCGAGCATGTGATAGGTCGAGCCTGTCGGAATGTTCGTCTGATCGTTCTCGCCACGAGGCGCCACACCGGTCGGCCAGCGAGTGTCGAGCAGCGTTTCCCAGCGGCCATACCGGAGCCCGCCAGCAGGCATGGTGAAATCCAACTCTTCGCCGTGGGCGTTGAGTAGAATCAGCATCGTATCGTCCCGCAGATGCTTTCCCTGCTCATCCGTGTCGCCGATCATACCGCCGCCGATACGCACACCAAGTGTGCGCGTCCATCCGGTCAACCAGTCTTTGTCGCGCATCTCTTTTCCATCGGGTCGCAGCCAGGTAATGTCTTTGAGACGCGACCCGTGCAGTACGTGCCCCCTGAAGAACTTGCGCCGGTGCAGACCAGGATGCGCGTGGCGCAGCGCGATGACGCGACGGGAGAATTCGAGCATGGCCTGATTGCTCGTGTCGAGCTTCCAGTTGTACCAGCTCAGCTCGTTGTCCTGGCAGTAGGCGTTGTTGTTGCCGTTCTGCGTGCGGCCAATTTCGTCGCCGCCGCCAATCATCGGCGCGCCTTGCGACAATAACAGCGTCCCCATGAAGTTGCGCCGCTGACGTTCACGCAACGCCACGATATTGGGGTCATCGGTTGGGCCTTCCGCGCCGCAATTCCACGTCAGGTTGTCATTGGCGCCGTCACGATTCTCTTCGCCGTTGGCTTCGTTGTGCTTCTGCTCGTAACTGACGAGGTCGTGCAGCGTGAACCCGTCGTGGGCTGTCACGAAGTTGACGCTGGCATACGGGCGCCGACCATCGCTCTCGTAGAGGTCGCTGCTGCCCGTCAAGCGAGCGGCAAGCTCGGGCAGTTGGCCATCGTCGCCGCGCCAGTAGCGCCGCACACAGTCGCGGTACTTGCCGTTCCATTCGGCCCATAGCACCGGAAAGTTGCCCACCTGATAGCCGCCTTCACCGACATCCCACGGCTCCGCGATGAGCTTGACGGTGGAGATGATCGGGTCCTGGTGAATGGTGTCGAAGAACGCCGACAGGTGATCCACTTCGTGCAGGCCACGCGCCAGCGCAGCGGCAAGATCGAACCGGAAACCGTCTACGTGCATCTCCTGCACCCAGTAGCGCAGGCTATCCATGATCAGCTTGATGACCTGTGGATGGCGCGTATTTGGAGTATTGCCCGTGCCGGTGTAGTCCATGTAATAGCGTTCCTGACCAGGCACGAGACGATAGTAGGTCGCGTTATCGAGCCCCCGGAAGCTTAGTGTTGGCCCCAGTTCGCTGCCTTCCGCCGTGTGGTTGTACACGACATCGAGAATCACTTCGATGCCAGCCTTGTGAAGCGCTCGCACCATCTCTTTGAACTCGCGCACCTGGCCCCCACGGTCGCCAACGCTTGAGTAGCGAGCCTCGGGCGCGAAGAAGTTGATCGTGTTGTAGCCCCAGTAGTTCTTGAGCCCTTTGTCCAAGAGGAATTTATCGTCGAGGAAGGCATGCACCGGCTGGAGTTCGACGGCATTTACGCCAAGATCCTTGAGGAATTTGATGGCAGGCTGCGAGCCCATGCCCGCGTATGTGCCGCGGAGGCGCTCGGGGATATCCTCGCGACAGGCGGTGAAGCCTTTGACGTGCGTTTCGTAGATGATCGACCGGCGCCAGGGAATGCGCGGCGCGCGGTCGCCCTGCCAGTCGAACGAGTCGTCAACGACGATGCCCTTTGGCACACCCCACTCATCATCGCCGTCGTTATAGGTAAGGTCGGCGTTTTCGGCGCCCATCTCATAGCCGAAGACGGGAGCATACCAGTTCACCGTGCCCGCCAGCGCACGCGCATAGGGGTCGATCAGCAGTTTCGAGCTATTGTAGCGCTGACCCTGCTCCGGTTCGAATGGACCGCTCACACGATAGCCGTAGAGTTGGCCCGGCTTGATGCCTTCGATATATCCATGCCAGACATGCCCGGTAAACTCTGGCAGCATGACTGAATCTACCCGCGCCCCAGCTTGCGGTCCATCATAGAGTCGTAACTCGACCTTTGTCGCATGCCGAGCGTAGACCGCAAAGTTTACCCCTCGACCATCCCAGTTCGCGCCCAGCGGATATGAGCGTCCGGGCAGCACCACGCGCCTCACAGCAGGCCTCCAGTGTCCGAATAGTGTCTTTATGTTTTGATCGCTCCCTCGCTGGGAGTGGTCTCAGTCATCTACTCTCGCAACTTCCTTGCCTCAAACGAAGCGGGGTGTATTTCCTGCTCATTTTTGGCAAGGTCATCTGACAGCGACAAGGGTTTGACGTGGACCACCACATTTCCGCCGAGCCGCTGTTCACGCTCGATCGAGAAGACCCGGCGCAATCGGTGCAGCTGCTCTGGCGTGCGTCCGGTTATCATCAGATTGAACGAAGCGACGCCTTCTGGAGTCAAAAGCGCAGCAACCTGGCGTAGGAATTGGGTCGCCAGCACTCCAGCGGTGAGGCGCCCTGCTTCGAACAGATCCACGCAGATCAGATCGTACTGTTTGGCGCCCTCGGCGAGTGTCTGGCGCTCATCCACGAACTGCGCCGCGACCCAGGCGAAGGCGTCGCCCTCGACAATGCGCAAGTGCGCCAACGTGTCCAGCCCAAACGAGGCCCGCGCCAGCGCCAGCACTGCCGCATCACGCTCCACGCCGACGATGCGCGTGTCGGGGCAGCGTGCGGAAAGCAGATGCGCGACGGTTGCGCCGCCCAGGCCAAGCAGCAGCGCATTGTCCGGACAACTCGGCGGCAACATCATGCCCCAATAGCCGTCGTGCGCGCGTTCAGCCGAGACCGATTGCGTGACGCCGCCAACGAGCAGCGCCAGGCCCCCGCCTTCGCGTGGCTCCACGCGTGTTGGCAGTTGTCGTTGCGGTCGATGTCGGCGTTTCTTCGGCACGTCTGGCGCTCCCAATGCTAGCAGGCAATCGCACATGGTCGGCTTCTACAGTACAATATGTGGAGATTGACCGATTGCGCCATCATGCCGAGGAGAAGCAGCATCCCATGAGCCACGAGCCGACCACCACCCCTGACCACACACATCCCCTGCGCGAGAGCTTGAGTTATCCCGCGTTGCTTGGCATCCTGGGAGGCGGACAACTCGCGCGGATGTCGGCGGAGGCGGCGTCACAACTCGGCGTGGAGGTCAGCATCCTCGAAAAAGAGGCTGGCAGCCCGGCTGGACGTATCGCAGCCCGCGAGACTGTCGGCGGTTGGCTCGATTTTGCGCAGGTGGCGGCATTCGCGGAGGGAACGCTGGCGATTACCCTCGAAAACGAATTTGTGGATGTCGCGGCGCTGGAATGGCTCGAAGCGCGTGGCATGCAGGTCTATCCGTCGTCGCGTACCCTGGCGACCATTCAGGACAAGTTCGAGCAGAAGTCGTTCATGCGCGCGGCGGGACTGCCCGTGACTGATTTTGTCGCCGTGACCTCAGCCGACGATGTGACACACGCAGCGCAGGAGTGGGGTTGGCCGCTCGTGCTAAAAGGGCGGCGCAATAGCTACGATGGCTACGGCAACGTGACGCTGCGCGGGCCAGAGGACGTCGCGCCTGCCTGCGAGCAGTTGGGGTTCCCCGAACGCACGCTGTATGTTGAGCGCTGGGCGCCCTTCACCCGCGAGTTGGCGGTAATGGTCGCACGTGGTCGCGATGGACAGATGGTGGTCTATCCGGTCGTGGAGACGGTGCAGCGCAACCACATCTGCCACATCGTGCGCGCGCCTGCCCCAAGTGCGCCGCAGGTGGCTCAAAAGGCGGCTGAGATCGGGCGGGAGTTGATCGAAGCGCTCGACGGTGTCGGCGTCTTTGGCGTCGAGATGTTCGAGATGGAGGATGGGACGGTTCTCTGCAATGAGATTGCGCCGCGCCCACACAATACAGGTCACTACACCATCGAAGGCTGCGTGACCTCGCAGTTCGAGAACCATGTGCGGGCGGCGCTTGGCCTGCCGCTCGGCTCAGCGGAGATGATCGCGCCAGCGGCTGTGATGGTGAATACGCTGGGTGTACGTAATGGCCCAGCGGAGGCGCGTGGCATAGCGCGGGCGCTGGCCATTCCCGGCGCGCACGTCCATGTCTACGGCAAGGTGGCGACGCGCCAGGGCCGCAAGATGGGCCACATCACAGCGCTGGGCGCATCGGTCGCTGAGGCCGAAGCCATCGCCCGGTCAGCAGCCGACGCGCTCGACCTGTAAGGTGGCGCGGCGCGTGGGTTCAGGCTGCGCGTGTGAGGCGCATGTTCTCCGAGATGTCCGTCAATCCCAGGATGAGATGGACCATCAACGGCGCCCAGGTTCGGCGCTTGTCGGTGTAGATGCGCGGGTTGGTGAGGCGGAGGCGCTTGCCTCGTGTGACGATCTCGCAGCCACCCGCCGCCTGCACATTCTTCACCCAAGCGGCTCCCGGGCCCATAGGTCAGTACGATGACATAGTCGTCTCCGTCGGGAAAGCAATTGATGGGCGTGTGATAGCGACGCCCGCTGTTGCGCCCGACGTGGTAGACGACGCCGAATCCTGGCATTCTATCAGCGAATCGCCCGATGGTCCGATTCGTGACGATACGGTTGAACCGGGCGACACGTCTCCCCAGTGGCATGCATTCACCTCCCCTGCGAACGCTAGGCGCGCTCCAGGCGCAGCGAGAGCGCGGCGCCAATGACCATGAGTGTGGCGAAGCCAACGAGGAACACCAGATCAGGCCAGATGTCCGCGAGGCCCAGGCCCTTGAGCATGACGTCTCGCAGTGCGAAGTTGGCCCATGTCAGCGGCATGATGTAGGCGATCTGATGCAGGACGACGGGCAATGCCTTGACCGGGAAGAAGAGACCGCCGAGCAGAAACTGCGGCACCAGCAGCAGCGGAATGAACTGGACGACCTGCAATTCGTTGCGGGCGAAGGCGGAAGCGAAGATGCCCATGTTCACTCCACCGATGGTCAGGGCGAGCGTCACCAGGAACAGTAGCCACAGATTGCCCGCGTAATGCACCTGTAGCACAAAGATGACAAACGCGAGAATCACCGCTGACTGAATCGTCGCGAAGATCGTGAAGCCCAGCACATAGCCCAGTGTGAGTTCGGTGCGGCTGAGCGGCGATACGAGCACGCGCTCCAGTGTCCCCTGGCTGCGCTCGCGCAGGAACGCGACTGAGGCGAGCAGGAAGACGAAGAAGAACGCGAAGAGCCCGACGAACAAGGGCGCCAGCGCATCCGTCTGTGTGTATTGCGGGCCGCCATAGAGATAGGTCGTGTCGAGCGTCACAGGTGTAGCAGGTCTGGAGGCTCCAGCGCCAGCGCTACGCTGCGATTGCACACTATTCTCGACGCTCGCGACGCTCAACTGCACCACCTGCTTGACCTGATCCGCGACGCCGGGATTCGAACCCTCCAGCCGTAGCGCGATGTGTGGTTGGCCGCCGCTGACGATGGTCGTCACGAAATCCGATGGGAAGATGATGGCGGCGTCGGCGTCACCTGCTTTGAGCGTGCTATCCACTTGTCCCGACTGCAGAGAGATGACCTTTACACCTTTGACCTTGTCGAGCGCGGTCGAGATGACTGATGTGACCTGGCTTGAGCCCACACCGTCGGGCGCGACGATTCCAATTGTCAGGTTGGACGCGCCGCTGTTGTTCATGATGAAGTTGAGAATGGTCATGACGACGAGCGGCGCGACAAAAAGCAGCGCCATCGTGCGGCGATCTCGTGCGAACTGGCGGACAATGCGCAGCGTGAGCGCGAGCGTGCGCCGAGTTGAGGCGAACATGCGTTGACTCCCCTCAGAAACCGAATGAATCATTCATGCGCCGCCGTAGCGGGCTCGGTTGGTTGTTCGCGACGCGCGAAGTAGAGGAATGCCTGATCGAAGTCATCCTCTCCAGACGCCGCCAGGAGCGCGCTGGGCGAGTCGAGCGCGAGCAGTGTGCCGAAGCGGAGCAACGCCAGACGGTGGCAGCGCTTGGCTTCGTCGAGGTGATGGGTTGATACGAGGATGGTCACGCCCTGCTGGTTGAGCCGCGCGAAGTAGTCCCAGAAATCCACACGCAGTTCGGGATCGATGCCAACGGTCGGCTCGTCGAGGAACAGCAGTTGGGGGTGGTGGGTGAGCGCCGCCGCCAGTGAGACGCGCTGCTTCATGCCGCCGCTGAGTGAGCCGACCGGCGATTTGCGACGCTCAGTCAGATCGACCAGCTCCAGGGTCTCGCTGATGCGCTGGTTCAGCGTCTTGCCACGCAGCCCATAGATGGCGCCGAAGAATGCCAGATTTTCCTGGACGCTCAGGTCGGCGTAGAGCGCACTGGACTGTGTCATGTAGCCGATGTTGTTGGCGATGCGGCGGTCCGCTGGATGGCCTCCCAGCACATTGACCTTGCCGCTCGTGGCCTTGGCGATGCCAAGCAGCACGCGAATCAGCGTCGTCTTGCCGGAGCCGTTTGGCCCGATCAGGCCGAAGGTCTCGCCCGCGCTGACGGAGAACGAAACGTCATCGAGCGCCCGCGCCTTGCCAAACGTTTTGACCAGATGTTCCACGGCAACGGGGGATGGTCGTTCAGGCGGAGCCGCCTGTGAAGATGCCTCTGCCATGCTCTTATTTGCCTCCTGTCGTCTCTGACCTGGGCGCCAAGTCGCCCTCGCGGGGGACAGCGATGCCCTGGAGAATCACATCGACCGCGCCGGAAATGTATGGGTCCGCTGGTAATTCCGCGATGGCCACGAGGAGCACCGACGAGATAAAGGTTTGCCCGACCACCTCGGAATCATGTGGGCGTAATTCGCCTGCTACTACGCGAGATTGCAGATAGCGCCCCAGCATGCCCAGCGCGTAGCCACGTATAGCAAGGCCAATCTGCCGTGTCTCGGGCTGCCAGATGATCTCTCTCGCGACCAGCCTGAGCATTGCCCGATGTTCCTGCGCGAAGGCATATGCCCGCATGCCAACATCGAGCAGTGTCTCGCGCGCTGGCCGATCAGGTGCGGTCGCGAGCAGATCAGCGATCATGTCAAGCGGCCCATTGCGCTGGATGATGGCGGTGAGGAGCGCGTCTTTGCTGGGAAAGTAGTGATAGAGCAGCCCCTGCGCCACGCCCGCGGCCCGAGCGATGTCACTCACGCGCGTCGCTTCGATGCCATGCTCGCTAAACAACTGCAGCGCGGTATCGATCAGTTGGTTGCGACGCTCTTCCGCCTGTTGTTCCCGCTTCCCGCTCATGTCTGAATCCCGTTGACTGAATGTTCATTCAACAATTGAAAGTGTACTGCTCGTGTGAGAGGTCGTCAAGGGGGTGAAACTCAATCCGCCGTCAGCCAGTGGATGTGCGTGGCTGCGCGACTGGCTCCAGAATGAAGATGCTGCGGCGCCCACTGCGATCATATTGTGTCTGGTATGCTGGCCAGATGCTTACTAGCTGCGGCCAGTACCGTTCGATCTACTCATCCGTCGCTTCACGGGCGTGGTAGGAACCACCTGCGGAGCCGATCTGCACCCATGCGAGTGGATGAGCGCGCAGATTGAGTGTCCAGGGGTTGGCCCGTTCGAAACCTGGGTTCACAGTGCAGATGACGAGTCGGTCGCTATCGCGAAGAAAGAAGACAGGGATGGTGTGTTCGGTACCTGTGCGTCGGCCTGTGGTGGTCAACAGGAGCCTGGGCGCGAGCGGTCGCCCTAGCGCGATGCCTCGTCCACCTGTCCAGCGATACAGATAGCGATCGAGCGGTGAGAAGATATATTTGATAGCCCAGACGCCAAGCGATGTCCCACCCAAGCGTTGCAATAGCCCACGCTCGCCTGCCGTCAGCTTCTTATTCATCGATGGATCCTTGGGCGCTTCTCGTGGCTCGCTCGCTGTATACGTGGTGTACTACGTCAGTCAGTGTCAGGCCAGCCGGAAGACAGGGTATGCTCCCGCAACCTTCTCGAATTCTGAAAGCGGCGCATCCTTGCTCACGGGCATGTGCGGTCGCGCTCCTGGGGCATGCCGTAGATACGCACGCAAAATGGGGGCGCGTTGGTCAGCAGGGACCTCTTCGAGGCGAATTGATTCACGACGACCGCTCCGCAGCGTGGCTCGCCCGTCGGATGCGCGGACATTCTTGACCCATTGCACATTATCGCCCAACATGGAGACCAGATAACGTCGCCCTTCGACGACGAGCACTACGATTGGAAGCGAGATGGTCCGCCCCGACGTGCGTCCGGTCACTTCCAGGGTCTCCATCCCAAGGTTGGCGGTCCTGCCCGACGAAGCCACGGTGGCCCACATGCGATTGATCATCCGCGCCAGGATATGGGGACGCTGCCCACGGTACATCCATCGAGTGAAGGCTCCCTGTTGCATATGGTTCGTACCTCCAGTGCTGGAGTTCCTTTTGCCTGTAGCAGCGTCACCCAAGCGTCTCTCCTGGGCCTCACATGGACTTGCCGTGGCATCCCACGACGCTCACAGTGTGGTTGGGATTGTCACTCGCCACAACCCCGAACAGCCGCCCACCTCGCGTGTAGATTTCGGCCGCTTAACGCAAGTCACATCCGTGAAGTTTGGCGGGCGCCCCCTGTGGTACAATCCTGCCAAAAGCGCATCCCCATGCGCGTTCAGCGCCCAGCAGAAGAGGATTTCGACAGGCCATGAGCACCGACCGCCGACGCCTCGCCATCCTTGGCAGCACCGGCTCGATCGGGCGGCAAACGCTCGATGTCGTGCGCGCGTATCCTGATCACTTCGAGGTCGTCGCGTTGGCGGCGCGCAGTAACGTCGCGCTGTTGGCCGAGCA
>DASVZC010000100.1:0-12803 GCA_036391835.1 Ktedonobacterales bacterium
GATCGACCCAGGACAATATGGCAACGTCGGGCTGAACCTCTACGATCAGGACACCCAGCAGAAGGCGTTGCAACTTGCTACGTCGCTCTCATCGGCGAAAGTGGTGGTCATCGCCAGCCAACGGCTGCTGCTGTCCATCCCAAAACTGCCCGACCGCTATCCGATGACGATTCGCTATTATCACTTGCTCTTCTCGGGCGCGCTCGGCTTTCATCTCGCCGCGCATTTCACGAATGCGCCGCACCTGGGGCCAATCACCTATGGCGAACAGGGCGCGGATGAGAGTTTCTCGGTCTATGACCATCCGCCTGTGTGGGTCTTCGTGCGAGACGGCTCGGGCCAGACGCAAGAGCACATCTTCGCGCAGTTGACGCAAGGGATCGACTTCACGCAGGTATCGAGCCGCAGCGGCAGCCAGCAATCTCTGTTGCTGTCGCAGCAGAACGCGTCTGCCGATGCACAATCGCCATCTTTCGCGCAGCAGTTCCCTGCCGATAGTCTGGCGAATACGATCCCGCTGGCGTGGTGGCTGATGGTCGTCGAACTGCTCGGCCTACTTAGCTTCCCGCTGACGTTCGGCATTTTCCGCGGACTGCGCGACCGTGGCTGGGGATTCAGCAAACTGGTGGGGTTGCTGCTCGTGGCGTGGCTGGTGTGGTTCCCGTCCAGCTTCCGCCTATTGCCATTCGACCGCTGGGCTGTGACTCTCGCGCTCGGACTCGTCGCCGTGTCAAGCGGCGCAGTGGCGTGGCGGCTACGTCGAGAAATGCGGGCCTTCCTCGCGGCGCGCTGGCGGTTGGTGGCGATCAACGAAGCATTCTTCGTTGCGGCGTTCCTTGCCTTCACCTGGATTCGCGGCCTCGACCCTGACCTCTGGCACATCTACCGTGGCGGCGAGAAGCCGATGGAGCTCGCGTTCCTCAATGCCATCCTGCGGAGCCGCTATGTGCCGCCGCTCGACCCATGGTTCGCGGGCGGCTCCATCAACTACTACTACTATGGGCAATACCTTGCCGCAGTGCTGATCAAGCTGACAGGAGTCATTCCAACGACGGCATTTAACTTGATTGTGCCGTTGCTCTTCGCGCTGAGTTTCTCTGGCGCGTTCTCGGTGTTGGCGGGGCTCACACGTCGCTGGTGGGCTGGAGTCGCGGGCGGCGTGGCGCTGGTGGTCGTGAGCAATCTGGATGGCGTCTCGCAAACGATCACGAATATGCTGGCGATGCGCGCGGGCCAACTGCCCGCGCCGTTCGACTACTGGGCCAGCACCCGAGTGATTCCCTATACGATCAATGAGTTCCCATTTTGGAGCTTCCTCTACGCCGATTTACACGCCCATGTGATCGATCTTCCCATCGTCGTGCTGATCATCGGGCTGGCGGCGTCGCTGCTAGGTCGGGCGCGGCGAGACGCTGGCCGGTGGCTGGTTGTCGCTCCGACCCTTGCCATGGCGGCGCTGGCGCTTGGCGCGACATGGCTCGTGAATACGTGGGATTACCCTACCCTGGCGCTGCTGCTCGTGGTCACAATGGCGCTACGGATTTTCCCGTTTGGGTCGCCGGGGGCGTGGTCACGCGTGCGGGTGAATTGGACCGTGGTCCGCGCGTCGGGGCTGGCTGTGGGCGCGCTGCTTGTAGGCTCCTATGCCCTCTACCTGCCATTCCATTCCAGCTTCCAGAACTTCACGACAGGCATTGGTGGTGTCACCGTTCCCACTGACCCGCGTCTGTTTGGGATTCTCTTCGGTATCTGGCTGTTCCTGATCGTCAGCTTTCTCGCGGTGGAACTCACCGAACGCCTGCGACGCGACTTGCTGCCTGCGCTCGTTCGAGCCGGCGACACGTTCCTGCTGGAGCCAGTCGCGATGTGGTTGATCGCAGGCTCTCTGATCGCGGCTATTGCGCTGGCGCTGGTGATCAGCCTCAAAGTCGCACTGTTGCTGCTGCTGACCGTGACGGTGTTGCTCGCGCTCGATCTGCGCCACTCGCCCGCTCGCCTGATGACCTTCACACTCATCGCTATAGGCTTGGCGGTCGCGTTCGGCGTCGAGGTGATCTACGTGCGCGACTTCCTCGATCACAGCGACTGGGAGCGCATGAACACGGTCTTCAAGTTCTACTATCAGGTGTGGATATTCTTCGCGCTGGGTGGCGCGCTGGCCTTCAGTTTCCTGATGCGGCGAGCTGCGGATCTGCGCGGGCTGGGGCTTCGCTCCTGGGAGCTAGACGCGCCTGAGGATGTGGCGATGGAGCGCACGCTGTCACTCGAACCACGACCGGCGGGCATCGTGCCGCGTGTGTTGTGGTTGGTGGCGCTGGTGGCGCTGCTTGGCGGCTCGCTGATCTTCGATGTGCAGGGTACGCGTGTCCGCGTCGCTGATCCTACCGTGTGGGCGGCTGTGCAGCCTCCACCGGGGGGAGTGCAGCCGCAGGGATTCTCACTCGACGGCATGGCCTACATGCGCGGCTGGTACCCCGAAGACTACGCGGCGATTCAGTGGATGAACGCGCACATTTCCGGAGCGCCGACCATCGTCGAGGCAAGCGGCAATCCGTATATGTGGTATAGCCGCGCCTCGATATACACTGGACTGCCCGACGTGATTGGCTGGGCCAACCATGAATCGCAGCAGCGCTATCCAGACCAGGCATTCGCGCGTCAGGCCGCCGTCTCGAACTTCTACGCGACGAGCGACCCAGCCGCCGCTGTAGCTTTCTTGCGCGCATACGGCGTGAGCTACGTCTATCTGGGTGAGATGGAGCGTTCCTGCTACATTACCGACGGCGCGAACAACTGTATCGCGCTGCCATTACCCGCCGTCGCCAAGTTTGATACGCTCACCCAGATGGGAGTGCTGCGGCCAGTGTTCAGAGTTGGCGGGACACTCATCTATGAGGTAGTGGGCCAATGAGCGTGACATTCGTATGGTGGCTTTTCATTGAAGCGCTCGGCCTGGCGGGCATGCCCTTGGCTGCGACTGTTCTGCGTCATCTGCCTGATCGTGGTTGGGCGCTGAGCAAGCCATTGAGCCTGCTCATGTTTGGCTGGCTGGTGTGGTTTCCGCTCTCCATTGTGACGGCGCTCCCATTCAGTCGTTCGCTGTTGATCGGCGCGTTCATCCTCTACGTCGCGGGCAATGTGGCGCTGGTGGTCAACGTGCGTTCCACGCGTGAGGCGCTGGCGCATCTGGCGCGCGAGTCATGGGACTACCTTCTGCTGACGGAGGCGCTCTTTGCGGGCGCTTTCGGGCTGATGCTGTGGATTCGTTCGTTCCTGCCTGCCGTGGTGGATACCGAAAAATTCATGGATGTGGCGTTCCTGTCGGCAATCTGGCGAGCGCCGCATCTTCCTCCGCCCGATCCCTGGCTCAGTGGTTACTCGATCAATTACTACTACTTTGGTCACTACCTGATGGCGCTCGTCGCCAAGACGCTTGGGACCCCCCCGTCAATCGCGTTCAATCTCGCGGTGGCGCTGATCTTTGGGTTGGCGGCAGTGGCGATCTATGGCATGGCGGTGAATCTGGTGGCCGTGGCGCGTGGGGCTGATCAGTCGCTGGTTCCGGCGTCGCTCGCGGGTGTGATTTCAGTCGCGCTGACGCTGATCGCGGGTGATTTCAATGGCGCGCAGGTGTGGCTCAAGAACGCGATGGCCGCCGTGAAGACTGACCCCACCATGCATGGCAATATCTGGGCCTGGTGGTCCCATCGCGAGTTGTGGCTTACCTACGACTGGTGGACGCCCTCGCGTGTGGCGCCCAATACGATCAATGAGTTCCCGGCGTTCAGTTTCATTCTGGCTGACTTGCATGCACACGTTCTGGCGTTGCCATTCGCAGCGCTGGCGGTAGGGCTGGCGTTCAATTTGTTGCTGGCGCGTGAGAGGGGACTGGCGGCGTTTGGCGCGCGGCTGTGGCCACTGGGGCTGCTGGTCTACTCCGTTGCCCTGGGTGGTCTCTATTTGTTGAATGGCTGGGATTTGCCGACCTACGTTGGCCTAGCCATCCTTGCGCTCGCGCTCCAGCAGTGGTTGGCCGCAGAGCGCACGCTGGGACGGGCGCTTCTGCTCGATCTCGCTCGTGGTATCGCCGCTCTGCTAGCGCTAGTGGTCGTGCTCTATCTGCCGTTCTACCTCACCTATTCTTCGCCATCACAGGGCGTGGGAGTGGTTCCTGGCGTGCGCCGTACTCCTGTAGGGTTCGTGTGGGACTTCTTCGCGACACTGGTATTCCTGTCGCTCTCGTATCTGGCGCTGCGGCTGGGTCCTTGGTTGAAAGACGCGGTTGCGCCATCACTTATCCGTGTCTTCTCGACAAGTGGCGACGACCGTGGCCCGCGCTGGTTGGCTACGACACCGGGCGTGGCATTGGGGGCCATCCCTCTGGCGGTGTTGGCAGGGCTGACCTGGCGGACGAATCAGAATTCCGGGTGGACGCTGTTCTGGGTCGTCATTATTGTCGGCTTGTGCGCAGGCGTGCTGATCTGGTGGACTAATCTGCATGGGGTAGTCATGGTGGTTGAGGATTCAGGGCAGGCGCCTGAGCGCACAAACCGCGCTGACATGATGACCATCCTGCTGATCGGTGTGGCTGCGGCGCTGATTGGCGCCTGCGAACTCGTCTTCCTGCGGGATGTCTTCAGCGGTGGCCCCTACGGCGCGCTTGGCGATGACTTCCGCATGAACACGGTCTTCAAGTTCTACTATCAGGTGTGGCTGCTGCTGGGCATCATTTCAGGGCCTGTCGTGGTTTGGGTGGCGAGCGCGTTTGGGCGCGTGTTGCTTGGCGTCGAAACGACCGAAACGGTTGGCGCCGCGGCGACGCTGGAGGCGGCCCCTGCGCTGGCGACGGTGAACGCGCGGCATGGCGGCGCCGATACGCCACGCGAGGCGCAGGCGGATATGCGCGACGACCTACCCCCGCGCGACCACCTTTCGAGCGGCTGGCGTTGGGTGACGATTGGCGTGTCGTGGGTGTGGGTCGTCGGACTCTGCTGGCTGCTGGCGGCGGCGGCAATGTATCCAACGCTGGCTGTGGCGGCGCGCACGGATAATCTGAGCCTGTCCCACTCGCTTGACGGGACCGCATACATGGCGCAAGATGCGATGAATGCGGGTGATGCGCAAGCTATCGCGTGGCTGAATTCGACCGTGCAGGGGAGTCCGGTCATCCTGGAGGCGGCGCAGTATAACGAGTATACCCACCTGGGGCGCGTCTCAGCGTTTACCGGATTGCCTACGCTGATTGGTTGGGGTGGTCATGAGGAACAGTGGCGCTTCAACTGGCTGGCCCAGCCAGGTCGTGCGAATGTGCTGGGTGAGCGGCTAAACGCGGTAAAGTTGATCTATACCAGCGCTGACCCTGCCTTCACGATGTCCATGCTGCGGGCGTATCATGTGCGCTACGTCTATGTGGGCGCCGGTGAGCGGCTGACCTATGGACCGCAGGCCGATCATTTTTCGACATTTCTCGTTCGCGTCTATTCGCAGGCAGGCGTGACGATCTATGAAGTTCCCGGCGTGTGAGCAGGAGCCTACACGCTTTCGAGCAGTAGCATAAGGGAGAGAGCCTACATGACTCGTCGCCAAGACGAAACCCCGCAGCAGGCGCGTCGCCAGCAGGCCAGTCGGCTGCGAGAGCGGCGTGCGCGTGGCTCGGTTGATGTCTCTACGAGTGGACAGGCTTCTGCGGTGCTGTCGGCTCAGCCATCTTCCGCTGCGCCTGAATACGACACTCCGGTCGAGACGAAACCTCTGGCAGGGCCGTCACTCACCGATATTGGCGCCTGGTTGCGACATCTGCCGGCGACGGCCTGGGATGCGATACGCGGGGCAAGCGTCGAGGCATGGGCATGGGTCGCCGTGCTGTTCGTGGGATTGCTCTTGCGCTTCTGGGATCTTGGCGCAAAGCCGCTGCATCACGACGAGAGCATGCACGCCTTCTATTCCCTGCAGTTCGCGCGCGATCCCTCGTCCTACTCCTACAATCCGCTGCTGCATGGACCTTTCCAGTTCCACGCGGTTGGCTTGTGGCTGCAGATGGTGCTCGGCCTGCAATTGTCGCTGCACACGGGCGGGCCGGGAAACTATCCGTGGATCAATGATGCGACGGTGCGCGTAGTTCCGGCGTTGTTTGGTTTCGGCATCGTCGCGCTCCCACTCGGCCTGCGTCGTGAATTGGGCAAACTCGGCGCCGTGCTCGCTGGACTCCTCCTGGCGGTCTCGCCTTCCTTTGTCTATTTCTCGCGTTTCCTGCGCGAAGATATCTATTTCAACTTCTTCATGTTCGCGACGGTCGTGTGCGCCGTTCGTTTCGCTCACTCGCGCAAGATGGTCTGGCTGGCGTTGACGGCGGCGAGCATTACGCTGGCTTACGCCACATTCGAGGGCATCTACATTACCTTCGCGATTTTTGGCGGGTTCCTCGCCTTCCTGCTCGCCTGGGAACTGGCGGGCGCGCGGGCGAGCCTGATGAAGCGTGTCGGCGCACTCTTGATCGTCGCCGCCGCTGGTGGACTGCTTGCTCTCGGCGCGCTACATCAGGTGAAGACGCTTGGCGCATACATCAAGAAGAATACGCCCGCAGCCGATGTGCAGGTGGCGCTGCTGGAAAATCGCACTGTCGTCGTGCTGCTCTATGTCAGCATTGGCCTTGCGGCGCTCGTCATTCTGTCGCTGATCTGGCAGATCGCACGCGAGAACGCGCTCTATGAGCGTGAGCAGCGGCTACTCGCGCACGCTGCGGGCGAAGATGATGCGGTCGAGGACACGTACTCGCTCAGCACGGTCGAGCGGCTGGACAACATCTTCTCGGCGCCCGCGCGCGCGATTCATGCGCTGCATGACCGCACGGATGAAGAAGGTCAGCCGTTCGCGCATCTGCTGCTTGGCATCCCGTGGACGCAGTGGTTTGTCGCACTCGTCGTCGCGTGGATGATCTTCGCTGGCCTGTATTGGGAGGCTCCCACCACTGGGCGTAGTCTGGGCCAGGGGTTCGTGGATGGCATTGGCAAGGGCGTCTGGCAGGGGCTGTATTACTGGCTTCAACAGCAGGATGTCGCGCGCGGCGGGCAGCCTATTTACTACTATTTCCTGCTGATTCCGCTCTATGAGCAGTTGGC
Source organism: Ktedonobacterales bacterium (assembly GCA_036391835.1). Classification (GTDB taxonomy): domain Bacteria; phylum Chloroflexota; class Ktedonobacteria; order Ktedonobacterales; family JADMIN01; genus JAKAIY01. Next base: position 7,119 of record DASVZC010000100.1, read on the forward strand.
GGTGGTTTTCGGGCTGGCAGGCATCGTCTATGTGGTGATGCGCCCGACTCGCTTCCGGATATTCCTGGTCTGGTGGTTCGTCGCCTCGCTGGTCATCTATTCCTGGGCGGGCGAGAAGATGCCCTGGTTGACCATCCACATCCTGCTCTCGCTGATGCTGCTCGCGGCGATCATGTTGGCGGTGACACTGAAGCAGGCATGGGCAGGGGTGCAGGAGTTGGCGCGCGGCTTTTCCGACGGCGCTACTCGCCCACAGATCTCGTTGAGGTCTGGCGGCGCGTTTGCCTCGACGGCGATAGCGGCGCTGCTTTTTGTTACGATGGTTCACAGCATGTATCTGCTGACCTACCGCGACCCCGCGAACGGTCCACTGGAGATGATGGTCTATGTGCAGACCACTCCCGACGTGGACACCGTGATGGCAAAGATCAACGCGGCGGATCAGCGGCTGCACGGTGGACGCCACCAGCTCAACGTCGTCGTCGGCGCGGGTGAGGAGTGGCCGTTCTACTGGTACCTGCGTGACTACTGGATGGACCCGCATCCAGGCACATACCTGACCATCGACCCATCGAGCTTTCAGAACATGAATCCCGATGTGCTGATTCTCTATCCAGGGTCCGATGTGCAGGCATTCTTTGCCTCGCACCCGAAGGGCTATTCCCAGAAGGAGTACGCGCTCCGCTCGTGGTTCGATGAGTCGTACAAGCCGCAACTCGCCTGCGAAGTGCATCCAGGTACGCAGTGCCCCGCGAATGTGGACTATGCTCTGTATGGGCGCGGCCTTGGCCCATGGTTGAGCTATGGCAGCAATCCGCCACCAAACGCGAAGTTCAACGCAGGGTTGGCGGCTCCCCGCCTGCTGAATTGGCTGTGGTATCGCAAGCCGCTTGGCGCGACCTCCGGCCCATACTTCGATTTCGTGTTCATCGTGCGCGATGGGCTGAACGTCAAGCCATAGTGGATTCTGTCTCGCGTGGTCGGTCTTGCAGTCGGATGACGAACTTCAGGCCCGACCACATCGTGTCTATCGCGGCGACTTTCACGTCTACCAGTCCGGCGGCAAGCCCTGCCTCGCGCACGGCTTGCTCGCGCAGATCGGTGGGGACTTTCGCGGACAGCTTCGGCCAGCAGAGCCAGAGCGCGCCGTTCGGAGCGAGCGCGCTCACCTGCGCGGGGAGTGATCCCATGAGTGCGGACTGATGTATCGCAAATACCTGGATGAAGTCGAGTTCGCTCGTCGCTGAATCATCGAACTCCACCTGAGCGACCACAGCGCCAAGCGCCTCTAGATAGTCAGCAGGCGCGCCGATGAGTCTCACGCGCATACCGGACTTGAGCCCAAGCTTCGCCGCAAGCGGGCGCTGCGAGTATCCAGTTGGCTGCATAGTTTGGACCTCCCTCGCGCCGGTATGATGATATGCAGGAATCTCGCTGGCTATCTGCTCGACAGGAGAATACGATGGATATCGAAGTCGTCAATCTAGCCCAGAAATTCAGCATGTTCAGCGACCACTGGAGTCCGAAGATCGCTGGTGAGCTAAATGACTCACACCTCAAACTGGTGAAGGTGCAGGGCGAATTCGTCTGGCATCAGCACGAGAATGAAGATGAGCTTTTTCTGATCGCCAGTGGTCGCCTGTGTATCAAGCTGCGAGACCGCGATCTGTGGCTAGGTCCGGGCGAATTCGTCATCATCCCCCGCGGCGTGGAGCATTGTCCCGTCGCGGAGGAAGAGACGCAGGTGATCCTGCTGGAGCCTAAGACGACGGTCAACACTGGCGATGTCGTCAGTGAGCGCACCGTCGAGGCCCTCGAGCGTATTTAAGCCACCATTCTATTCGCCGGGTTCACCGTGGCGCGCAATCTCGGCGAGATGAGCAGACAACTTCAAGTTCTCACGGTAATCTACCGGAACCTCGATAACGGACGGCTCATCGAGCGCGAGTGCACGCGTCAGGGTGGGCAGCAGGTCCTCCGCACGCTCGACGCGGAAGCCAGGCAGCCCGAATGAGCGCGCATAGCCCGCGAAATCGGGATTTTCGAAGCGTGTGCCGAACGAGCGACCAAAGCGCTGCTGCTGCTTCCATTCGATCACGCCATAGCTGGAATCTACCCAGATCATCGTGACGAATGGGACATGCAGCCGCTTGGCGGTCTCCAGTTCCTGCGAGTTCATCAGAAAGCCACCATCGCCTGTCACCGTCACGACACGGCGGTCGGGATAGGCGAGTTTCGCCGCGATGGCGCCGGGTACACCGATGCCCATCGTCGCCAGCCCGTTCGAGATGATGACGGAGTTCGCCCACTGCGTCGGGAAGAGCCGCGCCACCCACAGCTTGTGCGCGCCGACATCGCTAATCACGATATCCTTGGGGTCGAGCGCGGCGCGGAGGTCCGCCAGAATGCGCTGTGGCTTGATCGGGAAACCATCATCGCCTGCGGAGGCGTTCATCTCCGCCAGGATGCGTTCGCGTATCTCTGGGCGCGCGATGAACGGGCGGCGAGCGGTCCATTCAGCGCCGAGCGCGCGCAGCGCGGCGCCAATGTCGCCGACCAGTTCGATACTGGGGATGTAATCGGCGTCCACTTCGGCGGGCAGCGCGTCGATGTGGATGATGGGACGCCCGCGTTTGTTATTCCAGTTCGCAGGGGTATATTCCACCAGGTCGTACCCAACGGCGAGGATGAGGTCGGCGTCATCGATGCCATCCATCACCACATCGCGCATCAGCAAGCCGAGCGCGCCCCACGACAGCGCATCGGTGTCATTCAAAATGCCCTTGCCCATGAATGTATGCGCCACGGGAATCTTGAGCCGACGTGCGAATGCCGCCAGATCGCTCGCGGCGCGCGTGCGGATGACGCCATTGCCCGCGAGGATGACTGGCCGCCGCGCCTGCCGCAGCAACGACAGCGCCGCCTGAATTGTCTCGTGGCTGGCCAGCGGGAGCCGCGCCTGATGGATAGGGAGCAACTCCGCCGCATCCTCCGGAACGTCCTCACCGGCGACGTCTTCGGGCAATTCGAGATGGGTCGGGCCAGACTTTTCCGTCACGGCGACGCGGAACGCCTTGCGCACCACCTCGGGAATCGCGGCTGCGCGTTCGATGCGCGTGTTCCACTTGGTGACAGGCGCAAACATCGAGACGATATCGACGTATTGATGCGACTCCTTGAAGACGCGCTCGAGCCCGGCCTGCCCTGTGATGGCGACAAGCGGCGCATGATCGAGGTAGGCATCGGCGACCCCGGTGAGCAAGTTGATGGCGCCCGGGCCGAGTGTGCCGAGGCAGACGCCAGGTGAGCCAGTCAGACGACCCCAGACGTCCGCCATGAACGCGGCCCCTTGCTCATGCCGTGTGGGGATGAACCGCACCTGTTGGCGCTCGGCCAGCGCATCCAGCAGGTCCATCGTCTCTTCGCCTGGCACACCGAAGATGTGCCGCACGCCCTCATGCTCCAAACTTCGTACCAGCAGTTCCGCCGCCTTCACGCTGTCGCTCCCGTTCTAGGCTGCGCCCAATCGGACTATTTGGTGGTGTGAGATCGACGCCACTCTTTCGAGTGTACGACCGGTGTGGGAGAAGCGCAATCAACCAGCGCAATCAACCAGCGCATCCCGTTTGCGGGTACAGCGTGTCATAGAAAAGGGCGCAGGAAACCGCCATGCCTTGAGGCTGTGCGGAGGAAAGCGCCCATCGGCAGGACGCCGATCAACAGCGTTGCACGTCAGGAGCATCTGTTCTATACTCTTCTTATGAATAAAACACTCACCCGCACGATCTGCATCAAACTGGACGTTGATGGCCATGAGGCAATTCTGGCTGCGACTCAACGCGCCTTTAATGAAGCAGCGTCCTGGGCTGCGCAGGTGTGCTGGGCTGAGAACATTACCAACACCAACACTGCCCATCACCGCGTTTACGGTGAGACCCGTGAGCGGTTTGGTCTGGGCGCGCAGTTGGCGATTTGCGCTAGGGCGAAAGCGGTCGAGGCCATCAAAGCGGTCAAGGCCAAGAAACGGGAAACCTGTCCGCAGTTTGGGCCACGGGGCAGTGTGCGCTATGACGCGCGTACCTATCGCCTGATGAGTCTTGACCGGGTATCGCTCAATACATTGGATGGGCGTGTAGTGGGTCGTCTGCTGTTGGGCGCTCGCCAACATGACATGCTGGTAGACCCGCTGTAGACGATGGGCGGCGCTGATTTGGTATGGCGGCGTGGCGTCTATTACCTGCATGTGACTCAGAGCCGGGAAGTCGAGCACGAAGCCGAGCACGATAATGGAACGTTGGGGGTAGACCTGGGCATTGTCAACCTCGCTACCGACAGTGACGGGCAAACCTTCAGCGGTGCCATGATTCACACTGTTCGCGCGCGCTACCACGTGCGCCGCCAGCGATTGCAGAAGGTCAATACCAAGAATGCCAAGCGACGCCTTCGCAAGAACGCAGGCAAGGAACGCCGCTTCCAGGCAGATACCAACCATTGCATCAGCAAGTCCTTGGTGAAGAAAGCCGCCGTATCGTGCAAGGCAATCGCTCTCGAAGATCTGACCGGAATAAGAGAGCGTACAACGGTTCGACACGAACATCGCTATGAGCGGCATTCCTGGGCGTTCTATCAACTGCGCCAATACATCACCTACAAGGCAGCGTGGGCCGGGGTTCCTGTCCATCTGGTAAACCCCAGAAACACGAGCCGCGCGTGTAGCGCCTGTGGGCATTGTGAGAAGGCGAATCGCAAATCGCAAGCGGAGTTCCTTTGCCAGCGATGTGGCTTCACGCTGAATGCGGACTATAATGCCGCAATCAACATCAGCCGTAGAGACGCAAAACAGTGGGTTGTCGTCAATCAACCTATGGCGTCACCCCTCGCGGGGTAGATGCAAGCCGCTATGGTTTTAGCCTAGGCGGTTATTGACGTGCCACAGTAGGATAATGTTATTGGCTCCTAGAATGAGAGTGACAAAAGCGCCGTGCCTCGATCATCTTCCCCCTATCCTACGCTGCGTCTGCGACCCGGACGTGACTACACCCTGAGCCAGGGGCATCCGTGGGTGTTCTCTGGCGCATTCGCCGAATTGCCGCAAGATCTGCCCGCTGGCGGCGTGGTGGATGTCACCGCGCATGATGGCCAATGGCTTGCGCGCGGCCACCTCAACGCCGCGAATAGCCTTGCCTTCCGCGTATTGACCCGAGCGCGCGAAGAATTGATCGACGAGGCATTTTATGTGGGGCGGATTCAGCGGGCGCAGGCGCTGCGGAATCTGCTGCCGTCAGATGTGAATGCCTATCGGCTGGCGCACGCGGAGGCGGATGGCCTGCCGGGGCTGATCGTCGATCGCTATGACCGCTGGCTGGTGGCGCAGTTTCACACGGCGGGCGTGGATGCGCAGCGTGAGGTGATCCTGTCTGCGCTGATGCAGGCGCTAGGCGAGGGCGCAGTGGAGGGGGTCGCCGTACGCGATGACATCCGTGCGCGTGCGCGTGAGGGACTAGTCGTCGGTGGCGCATCGGTCGCGCGCGGCGCTGTGCCCGACGAGATCGAGGCGCTAGAGCATGGCGTGCGCTACATCCTGGCGCCGTTGGCCGGGCAGAAGACGGGGTTCTTCCTCGACCAACGTGACAAACGCGCCTGTGTGACGTCGCTCGCTTCCCATGCCACGAGGCTGCTCAACCT
>DASVZC010000101.1:0-6277 GCA_036391835.1 Ktedonobacterales bacterium
CAGTCGTGGCTGGAACTGCTCGCGCACCAGGCGATCATACTCTTCCCCATGCGCCACGCCGCCCCAACGGCCACGATAGAGCGCGTTGAAGTCCAGACATGCGGCGACATCCTCAACCGCCACACGATCGAGCACGCGCGCCCCCCAGAATGGCGGCTGCACATCCGGCGCCGGAGGAATCTCGCGCCGGTCGGCGACTCGCGGACCACGCGCCGCTGCGGCCGCCTGACGTTGCGCCTGCTTCTCGCGCGCCGCTAACGCCTCACCGCGTGTCGCCTCGACCAACGTTGCACGCTTCTCATCATCGGTCAACTGATCCATCAGGCTGAGGCCCTCGAATGCATCGCGGGCATAAAAGACGCCCGGCGCATAGGCATCGTCTGACGTATCGTCTCCGTGGAAAAGCACACGGTAGCCATAGGCGCGATTGATGGCCGCCCCGCCGATGATGACGGGAATATCAAGTCCGCGCCGCTCCAGTTCTTGCACACAGAGTGGCATCTGCTTCGATGTGCTCACCAGCAGCGCCGACAGACCAATCGCATCGGCCTTCACCTCGATCGCCTTCTCGATGATCGTGTTGATAGGCGTCTGTTTGCCAAGATCATAAACCGTGTACCCGTTGTTCGACAGGATCGTATTGACGAGATTCTTGCCGATGTCGTGCACGTCGCCAAAGACCGTCGCCAGCACGACGCGCCCCTTAGTGTAGCCTTCAGCGCGCTCAAGATAGCGCTCTAGATGGGCGACTGCGCGCTTCATCACTTCCGCTGACTGCAACACGAATGGCAAGATCAACTCCCCCGCGCCAAAGCGGTCGCCGACATCTTTCATCGCAGGGAGCAGCGTGTTGTTGAGCGTGTCAACAGCCGCATGAGAAAGCTCACTATTCGTCTCCCAGCCCTCCGCTGACTCACCCGGCGCAGGCGCGCCCTCTGGACGCGCAGTAGGCGACGCGTCAGCAGGCGCGAGGCCAGCGACGCGATAGGCCACCGCCGCATCGATCAACGCTTCGATGCCTTCTTTCTTGCGGTGGAGAATCTGGAAGTGCAGCCGTTCATCCACCGTCATGCCGGCGGTGGGATCGGCGACCTCCTCCTTTTGCGCCGAGGCTCCATGTTGCTCGTAATACGCGATGAAGTTCGGAAGCGCGTCCTCGGACCGATTGAGCAGCAAGTCATCGCAGATGTCGCGCTCTGCCTGATCGATCTCTGTATATGGCGTGATGTGCGCCGGATTGACGATGGCCGCATCCAGACCTGCTTGCACGGCGTGATAGAGGAAGACGCTGTTGAGCGCGGCTCGCGCATGGGCAGCCACGCCGAAGGATACGTTGCTCACGCCAAGCACTGTCAGCGCGCCGGGCAGTTCCGCCTTCACGCGCCGGATCGCCTCCAGTGTCTGCAGCGCGCTGTCGCGTAGCTCCTCCTGGCCTGTCGTCACCGGAAAGGTCAATGTATCGAACAGCAGCGCCTGAGGAGGAAGCCCAAATTCATCCGTCGCGATGTCGTAGATACGCTTGGCGATAGCGAACTTGCGCTCAGCCGTCTTTCCCATGCCATCTTCGTCGATCGTCAACGCGACAACCGCTGAGCCATGCTCACGCGCCAATGGCAACACACTATCAATGCGCACACGCCCGTTTTCAAGGTTGATGCTGTTGATGACCGCGCGCCCTGGATAGGTCTCCAGCGCGGCTTGAATGACGCTTGCCTCAGTCGAGTCAACGATCAGCGGGGCCTCGATACCCATCTCCAGCTTCTTGACCGCTTGCCGCATCTGATTGACTTCATCGCCGCGCTCCGTCAACGCCACGCACACATCCAGGGTATGCGCGCCACCGTCTACCTGATCGCGCGCCACCTGCGTCAGCACATCGTAATCGTCATTCAGCAGCGCCTGCTTGATCTTGCGGCTACCCTGTGAATTGACACGCTCGCCGATCAGCAACGGCGCGGGGGTCTGCTGCAGCGACACCGCGCGCACGGCGGAGGCTACCAGCAGCGCCGACTGCTCTCGCGTCTCCTCTGGGAACTCGGCTAGCCGCTTGGCGCCGCGCACGCGCTGCTCCTCCGGTAGCTGGCCAATGCGTTCAGCAAGCTGGCGGATGTGCTCGGGGGTCGTGCCACAGCATCCACCGACGATATTCACGCCCATATCGCCGACGAACTCGGCAAGCGCATCGGCCATTGGCGCAGGTTGCATAGGATAGACCGCTTTGCCGTTGGCGTTGAGTGGAAGTCCGGCGTTTGGGATGGTGGAGATCGGCAGATCAATGTTGTCTGTCAGCCAGCGCACCGACTCGCGCATGTGCTCTGGACCAGTGGAGCAATTCAGCCCGATGACATCGACACCCAGATTGCGCACGATGGTCGCCGCTGCGGCGATATCGGTGCCAAGGAGCATTCGCCCGCTGGTATCGAGGGTCACCTGCGCTTGGAGGGGCAGCGTCTTGCCTACCTGCTCGAACGCCATCCGCGCGCCACGAATCGCCGCGCGTACCTCCAGGATATCCTGACTGGTCTCGATCAAGAGCAGATCGACGCCGCCCTCGATGAGCGCAATCGCCTGCTCACGATAGAGTTCCGCTAACTCAGCGTAGGTGATATTGCTGAGCGATGGATCGTCGGAGGATGGGAGCATACCCGTCGGCCCCATTGAGCCAGCGACGAAGCGAGGACGGCCGGCGGTTGCGAATTCATCGGCGGCCTGACGGGCAATCTGTGCCGCAGCGACGTTGATCTCATGTGTGCGGTCGCCAAGCCCGTAATCATCGAGCTTGAGGCGCGTGCCAGTAAATGTGTCAGTTTCCAGGACATCGGCGCCAGCGGCAAGATACGCGCGATGAATGTTGAGGATCGCATCGGGGCGCGTCACCGCGAGGATTTCCGGGCAGCCATCATAGCGCTCGCCACCGTAATCGTCGGGTGTGAGGTTGAGATCCATGATTTGCGTGCCCATTGCGCCGTCATAGATCAATACGCGTCGCCGCGCTTCGGCGAGGTAGCGGCTGTCACTCGCCGTCTCGCCCGTTACATTGTTCGCTCCAGCCGCTACAGTCGTCAATGCGCTGCCCTCCCGCCGCTGAGCGCGCTTTTCCGCGCCACTTGTCCTGCGTTTCTACTCTGGCATATTGTATACCGCGCGGTGGGGTAGCGCGAAGTGCGGGCAGATGAAGGTTATCTCTGAGCGTGCTCGACAAGCGCCGCGACCAATTCACGCAGAAACGCCGGAATGTCCTCGACGACGCGACCCCAGACGACATTCCCGGAACGGAACGCTGGCTCATCCACCCAGGTCGCCCCCGCATGCACCATGTCGTCTTTGATGCCGCGCGAGCCAGTGACACGCATTCCCTGAACAATGTCCGCCGATGCCGCGACCCAGCCTCCGTGGCAAATGATGCCAATCGGCTTGCCCGCTTCGTGTACCTCGCGGGTGATGCGCAGCACATGCTCATCGCGCCGCAACTTGTCAGGCGCCCACCCGCCGGGAATCACCAGACCATCGAGATGCGAGCCTTGCGCCTCTCTGGAAACGACCTCAGGCTCAGCGGTCAAACAGTGCTTGGCTGTCACTTGCCCTAGCTTCGATCCGATGATGAGCGTACGCGCGCCTTCCTCCTGCAAGCGCATCACTGGAACCCAGAATTCCAGATCTTCGAAGCCTTCGGCCACGAAGATGCCAATCGTCTTGCCTGTGAGGCGACCCATGCTAATACTCCTTCACACGTGAACATAGCGGCTTCCAACGACTCAAACCCGCAAGTTGAACGCCACTCGCAGCTTGAACCTATCGCCTGCCAGCGGGATGGTCACACGAATAACCAAGCGGCATGTATGACAAGAAGCTCATCCTTACTCTATACTGTTACGACACTACGCATGGTCTGATGGAGTCAGGTCTTGCGCCTGCTGAGAGCTGGATGCTCCGTGCTGCCGCAGGGGGCATTCGGAAGAAGGATTTGGCCAATTACGCAAGGAGAATCAGACATGACCCGCGCCACGGCACAGAAGATCGACTACCCCAGCCAGATACCGCTGTTCGAAGAATTGGTTGGTGAGCGCGTCGTCGTGCGCCCACACCGGATCAACGACGATCAGCCTTTATGGGACGCTATCCAGGAGTCGCGAGATGAGTTGCGACCATGGCTCCCCTTCGCGGATCAGTCCCGCGAGCAAAGCCGAGATTTCCTCTCACGTGCGGTCGCCAGGTGGCACACACGCGAAGGGTTAGGCATGGCGATAGAAGATCGTCAGACGAGGCGAATGCTCGGAAACATTGGACTGATGGTGCACAGCTGGAATATCGGCTCGTTCGAGATTGGCTACTGGCTGAGGACCAGCGCCGCCGGACACGGCTATATGACCGAGGCAGTGCGACTGTTGACGGATTTCGCGTTCGACCATCTCAACGCGAACCGTGTGATGATTCGCTGCGACGCTGAAAACGCCCGCAGCGCCGGAGTGCCGACACGACTCGGCTTCACCCTGGACGGACGAATGCGTCAGGATATGGCTGCGCCTGATGGCCATATCGCCGACACACTGGTATTCTCGATGATACGCTCTGACCACCGCTGGCCGGAACAAGCCACTAAGAGCTAAGCATGCGAACGGGCCAGTTGTAGTCGCAGCAATCTAAAACCCGCGAGCCAACTGGTATACTGCTGGCACGACCGCAACAGCGTGGTCGAATCGCATGCAGCAATCCAAAGCAAGCAGAACCTCTGGGAGGCGCTGGATGGCAGAACAGGACACAGCATCCTATCAGGCGCATTGGGATAAGGCATTTCAAGCCAACGCTCCCTATGCCGGACTTCTAGGCAGCGGCGCCCGCTGGGATGGTCCGGTAGCGCTCCGTGGAATCCGGCTCATCACCGGCGATGGCTCAGACCCCATCGAGCGCGCTACGCTCGTTTTCGAAGGCGAGCGTCTCACAGCGGTTGGCCACGAACATGAAGTGAACATTCCACACGGCGCGACCACCGTTGACGCCAACGGTATGACCGCGCTGCCCGGACTGATTGACTGCCATGTCCATCTCAATGGGCAGTGGGGCTATGACCTCGTCAGCCAGCTTCAGACTTCGCCATCGCTGGGCGTCCTATACGCTGTCCCGAATGCGCGCACGACGCTCGAAGCGGGCTTCACCACCGTGCGCGACGCCGGCCTAGCGCCAGCCGGTGTGCGTCAGGCAATCGAACGGGGACTATTCCCGGGTCCGCGAATGCTCGCCGCCATCACCATCCTCTCGCAAACGGGCGGTCACGGTGACAATTTCATGCCATGCTGCGCCGACTTCACGAATATGGCCGGTGGCAAAGCCATGACACAGGATGTTCCACGCGGCGTAGTGGACGGCGTGGACAGCATGCGTCACAAAGTGCGTGAGGTGCTGCGCGCGGGAGCCGACTGGATCAAGCTCTGCACCAGCGGCGGCGTGCTATCCGCGAACGACTCGCCCGAATCTGCACAGTTCACGGTCGAGGAGATCGCGGTAGCTGTCTACGAAGCGGCGGCGCAGGGCAAACGCTGCATGGCGCACGCGCAGAGCAATCGCGGTATCAAGAACGCCATCGAAGCCGGTGTCGCCAGCATCGAACACGGCATCTATCTCGATGACGAAGCGATTCAGATGATGATCGACCGCAATGTGTATCTCGTGCCCACGCTCGTGGCGCCGCAGGATGTCGTAGACGCCGCGGAGGCTGTGCCTGGCAAGCTCCCGGCGTATGCGATTGAGAAGGCCAGGGCCGTTATCGAGGATCACCGCAAGAGTTTCCGCATGGCTGTCGAGGCAGGCGTGCGCATCGCCATGGGCACGGACAGCGGTGTAGGCCCACATGGCGGCAATGCGCGCGAACTGGCAATGATGGCGAAATACGGCGGTATGAGCCCGTTGCAGGCCCTCGTCTCCACCACGCAGACCGCCGCTGAATTGTTGCGCATCGACCACGAAACAGGGACGCTTACCGCTGGCAAATACGCAGATATCGTGCTGGTAGACGGCGACCCACTCAGCGACCTCGGACTTCTCGCTCTACCTGAAAAGGTAATGATGGTCGTCAAGCGCGGCGCGGCTGCCAAAGACCTCATCTCCACACGAGCGAACAGGTAGCCAAACCCTGTATGGCAACATGAGTCATCCCGAATTTTGGAGGATGACCAAAGCGGGCAGCGTGAGGTAGGCGAGCCAGAGACGGCTGAGCGCCGAACGCAAGCGGTAGAGCGGGGTCGAGGCTTCTCGACTCCGCTTCCCCGTGCTATGACACCAA
>DASVZC010000102.1:0-24989 GCA_036391835.1 Ktedonobacterales bacterium
GAGCCGCTCGATCGTCGCGCGAATCAGGCCAGAAATGTCGTCGCGCATGCCGCCGCGCACATTGTCGCTATTGAGGAAGTCGCATAGGTTGATCAGGTCCATCAGAAGCGTCATCCGCCGCCAGCCGGGAGGCGCGAATCCACCGTGCGCACGATAACCGGCGACACATGCGGCGGCGAAACCAGCGGGCAGTGTCGCCTCGCGCCGAAGCAGCATGCCCAGATCGAAGATCGAGGCGCCAACGAACGCGAACTCCCAATCCAGCACGGCAGTCACCTGCCAACCATCCGGGTCACGCCTGACAAGAATGTTGCCATCTTTATAGTCCGCGTGGATCAGCGCATGCTGATCGACGAGCGGCTCCAGCACGTGCGCATGCCTGTCAATCTGCGCGAGCAGATGGGCGGTATCATCGGCGCCGAGGCGCTCCCCCGCCCGACCATCAACGAGCATTTGTCGCAGATAGTAGCGCAATCCTTCCGGTCCGATAACCAGCCTCTCCGTGATGGAAAGATCAGGGCCGAGGAATCCCGCCTCAGGAAAGGTGAATGAGCCGATGCGCGCCGCCATCGTGCCGAGAGCCGCTCCTAGCCTGGGCGCCTCATCCGCTGGGAGGTCATCCAGGACGTCGAGCAGGGGTGTACCCTCCATCCACGAGAGGATGATATAAGGATACTCGAACCTTCCGGGCTCCGGCTCCACATAGAGCGCCTCTGGCGCCGGGACAACTCCTGCCACGAGACGCAGCAGCGCCGCCTCACGCACACAGGCCTGCGGCTCACGCGTGTAGAAGCGCACGACGATGGGGTGTTCTACGCCCGCAAGTGTCACGTGGTAGTTCGTGTTCGCCAGGCCACCAGAGAGGGGTTGGGCGCGCACGACACGCACGCCAGGCCAGCGCGGCGCGAGCAGTCGCTCCATCGTGGCGATATCCACATGCACAAGCGCCGAACGTCGATCCCAGCCACCGGCCATGTCGTCTCCCTATGGGGAATGGACGCAAAACGCCGGATACCCGCATCTGCTGGGGTATCCGGCGTCGCATTGAAGCAACACACGCGCTAGTCACGCTGTGGGTCGGCGAGCACTCGACGACGAAGCATCGAACGCAAACCGTCCACGCGGCCGTGCAGCCAGTCAGGACTTCGCCCACTGACAAACTTGCCGCTGCGAGCCGACGTGTAGATGCGCGCGGAGTGTGTCACCGCCAGAACAAGCTGTCGCTCGGTTGGCTGAAATCCCCGCTCTTGCGCGCTCGACAACTCCCGAAGAACGCTGGTATATCCGGAGTAGTAATCTGGCGATTTATCCAGGTACTCCGCTACCAGGTCATTGGAAGGCATCGCATCCTCATATGGAAGCACGAATCCGCTACCTCCCACATGCGGGGCGCTCGCCTAGTGGCCGCAGCCGCAGGAGCGCGCCTGGCCGCTGTCGCCGGCCGTCTTGAAGCTGTGGCCACACCCGCAGCTCGAAACAGCGTTCGGGTTATTCACCGCAAAACCGGCGCCCATCAGGCTATCAACGTAGTCGATCTCGCTGCCACGGATGTATTCCGCGCTCATGTCGTCGACGAGCACGCGCACGCCGTTCGCCTCGAAGATGCTATCGCCATCCTGAGTCTCGTCGAGCGTCATGCCATACTGCAAGCCAGAGCAGCCACCGCCAGCAACGAAGATGCGCAGGCCCAGTTCCGGGTTACCCTCGGCCTCGAGCAGTTCGCTGACCTTCGCCGCGGCCGTCGGAGTAATCGTAATGAGCGCTGTCTGCGTCTCGGAATTGTCAATCATGGACGTCTGTTCCTCCTGACCACGGAGCTTATCAGGATGCGCCGCGGTAGATGAGCCCCTAGTGCGGATGCGGCCAAGCCTTCTCGACCGTTACTTCACTCTGGTTAGTATTGTACGCGCGGGCGCTACCAGCGTCAACGTCAAATGGCCTGCTGGCGCGGCGTGATGTATTCATGTGCGCTCGCCGCTATGACACTATTCTACACCACGCGCGTACAAGGCGCCGGATCGTATACCTACATGGAATAACGTCATCGCCTGGGTTTCATTACTCGGAGACAGGCGCGGATAACAGGGCGCCCTCGCCATATTTCGCGGCAATGCGCGCCAGACTACGTTCACCCATATCTGAAGGCAGAAAGAACAGTCCATCTTCCGGCAGCGATACACCGGCTGCTACTTGGATGGTCACGTCTGCGCGCGCCACGAAATCCGCGACACGCTCGCCACCGAACAGTGAACGAAGCGCGGTCACTGAGACCCACAGCATAGCCGACGCCACACGCGCGTCGAGCGCCACACTCCCCGCCAACCGCGCGCGATAGACGGCGAAAACCAGTGTTTCCCGTGCAGCGTAAGTCGTATCGGACGTGGGAATCACGCGCTCGAATCTCAGAAATGGATCGTCGCTGGTCGCGGCCACACGGTCGATGGCATGCCGCGCCGATGGCCCATACATCCACTGCGATTGCAGTGGTATTGCCTCTTGCCCGTAGCGCGACGGAGCAAGCGCCAGGGCAAGAGCGCGGCAGTCCACATCTGTAGGGCAAGCGCAACTCGGCAATCCCAGTGGAAGTAACCGCACGCCATAGCGCGTTTGCCAGTCTGGCTGGGGCGCGAGAAGGAGCGCGAGCCGCTGGTCTTCTGTTACGAGCAATCCAACCGTACCTGGCCGCGCCATCTGCATGATGCGCCTCTCAGGATCAATGGACGCCGGGTCTACGCGCCAATCGCACGCATGATGATGGAAGTAATGTACTCGCCCAACACCGTGAACGCCATGCCCACGGCCAGCGCCAGTCCATACCAACTATACACGGCCGCGAGCCGATTCGATGCAGCGCGGCGCGTCGGCTCGAAGTCGCTGGTGGCGAGGCCAGAGAGCGCAATGACAGCTACGGGCAATGACGTGATCGCCAGCAACGCGCCGGGCGCGCCAACTCGCGGCAGACTGAGCACGATCGAAAACCCATAGGCGACCACCAGCGCAGTCGCGGCAACCATAGTGGCCACACGTCGGCCAAACAACATGGCCAGACTGCGGCTTGCTCCTGGCGTGTACTCACTGTCGACTGATTGCGCTTTGTCCGCTGGGTCTGGCAGGTCCACGCGCAACCTGCGCCCCTCGGTAAAGGCCAGCGCCATGCAGCCCAGCGCGACAGCGACACCCCACTCTAGCATACTCATGCGGTAGCCCTGCGCGCCGACGGTCAGCAGGACGAGCCCAGGCCCCAGGCAGATCGGCCCGACAAATTCATCAAACGGCGCCATCCAGTGACGCACAAAGTCAACCCCGAGCAGCGCAATCGCCAGGATTCCCAGGCCCATGACCAGCATGGCGGGAACCGGTCCGGCGAAGATAATAGGCGCAGAGCACACCACGGCCACGCCAATCAGCACGCAACCCAGACGGAAGGCGAACGTATGAAGCGCATCTCCAGCCTGCCCCTGGTCGGAGCCAAACACAGCGCCAAAGCGCCGCTGCAATGCCGGATAGCTCGCATCTGGCGGCGCAAAGTTCAGTCGCTCGGATGAGTTGAGCGCGCCCACACCGGCCTGAGCAAACAGGCACGCCAGCAGGGTGCAGATCGCAATGAACCAGTTGACTGACCGGTGCTCCACCAGCAAGGTAGCGACGGCGCAGAGTATCCCTGGCGCTACGAGTGGCGCCATCTGTGGCCGAATCAGATCAACGTTCTGGCGAAGCATCGTCAACTGAGCAACGGCGCCAGTCCATGCGCCACGCGCCGGTTGCACGTCAACTCCGCTCTGTCCTAGCTGAGCGTCAGCGGAATCGACTGGCATGCCTTCTATCACTGGCTGTGTATCTGGGCGTGCGCTCTGGTTCATCGTATGCGCTCCTCACGTGCGAACTCGATTGGCCCTCGCCAGGCTGATAGCAGGCGCATACCACTGCACGAGGCAGTGCGACTAGGCGCATGCGCGTATTGGACTAATGGGCCCTATCTTATAACGGGTTGGCAGTGAGGTCCGCAACAATGGGGGTAGATGGCGCCAGCAATGGGGCGAGAGGGTAGCATGAAATAGACTTGCGGCGCGTGTGATCTCTCAAACAACACGCGCCGCAAATGCCTACCGATCCGTGAGGCGGTTGAGGTGGCGCAGATCATTCTCCACTTGCGCCAACGCTTCGGTAAACCGAGCCTGCGTCACGCCAAGCGTGAAGTCGCCGCGTGTCTTCTCGAGGATGCCGCGCGTAGCGTCGGTCGTGCGGCGCAGGTTCCCGGTGATCGCATCCGGGAAGTCGAGCGTGATGAGCAGGCTGTAGATTTCATCCATGTCCTGCAGGATGTCTTCGCAGCCCTCGAGCTTGCCCTGTCGCATGCGGTCAAGCAGGTAGCGGCGGAGTTCGCCTGTGGCCTCGCCCAGACCGTTCAGATAGGGAGACCATTCGATGCCCAGGTCTTGTGGCGTCGGCAGTGGGCGGCGCTGAATGAGCGATGCGGTCAGTGCGGCCTCGGCGTACTCTTTTTGCGCATCGGCGACGAAACCTGCGTAAAAGATGTCCAGGTGGTCGCTCAGGTCACGCGCCATATCGTGCAGCAATCCGCCTGCCTCGGCAATATTGCGATTGACGAGATCGAATTCTCCGCGATGCGCGGCGCGAATGGCGTTGGCGCACAAGCGAATCGCAGCGCGAGACTTCGGAAGCGCCCGCTCGCGCGCCGCGTGCTTGGTGGTGAGATAGTCACTCGCGGACTGACTGATAGCTTGCAAGTCCGACACGGTCCTCATCCCTCAGTTCCGGCCAATTTCAGCGTACACTTGCGGCGTCTCGTCACACTGATGGATCGCCTACAGAGAGTACGTCCTATTTGCAGCCAGTGTTACATGTACGGCAGCGCGCATCTGCGTATCCATACACGGTTCGGCGCGTTGTGGTGCACTGTCGCGGCTCCCGCCGGTGACTGCGCCAACGTCGAGCCGCTTCTAGTCAGTGTATCCGCCTGCCTATCGACTGTCAAACGTCTGCAGTGCCCCAGCTACACCCCGAGATACACCGCTCGCGCATGATCCATGGATGCGCGCCGCTCGTCACCAAGCAACCGATAAGCCTGTGCACGCGCCGCGAATGCCTGCGCCGCCTCTGGCTCGCGTTCGATGGCGCGGTCGAGCGCATTGAGCGCCTCGCGCGAGCGGCCAATCGCCAGCAACGACAACCCCACCGCGAGCGGTCCACGATAGTCAATCGGTGTGCGCAGTTCCATCAACTCACCCAGAGCCAGCGCCTCGTGTGGTAGGCGGCCATCGAGCAAGATGCTGGCCTTCAGAAATGTCGCGGCGCAGTCGTCGCTATTTGCCGAGAGGATGCGCTCGATGACGTCCAGCGCGCCGGCAGTGTCTCCAGTTTCGCGCCGCCGCTGAGCCTCTGCAAACGCCATCCGCGTGAGGAGACGCGCCGCGCTGGCCCCCTGCCGCTCGCCGGGCTCAGGAATATCCGCGAGCCGCAGCCGGCCGAATGGCGCGGAATGTTCCGCGTCTGGAGCAGCGGAAACTGCAACAACAGACCCAAGGTCGTCCATATCGATCTCTTGCCCTGCGCTCAGTCGCTGCCCATTGGCAAGGTTGTCAGCCACTTCCAGTAAGAAGGCTTCGGCTTCAGCCCGCAACGCGACAGGAATCGCCGCCAGATCGAGTTCGGTGCACCCAAACTTCTGAAGGCCGTGCGTGTGCAGCCAACGGCGATCAGAGCCCCAAGCTTCATCATGCACCGACATCTGCGCAGTGAGTGGCCCAGCCAGCATCTGGCCAAGTTGCGACGCGCCCCATGAGGTCTGCGCGGCGGGATCTATCACCGCGCCACTGGTTAGGCTCACCAACGCGCGCACAATCCCCATCGCCCAGCGAAGTGTGACAGGCGCTTGCTCCTCGCTCGTCTTCAAGCGCACATCACAGGTAAGTGTGCCCGCACGCAACGTCTGTACGTCTTCGGCGGAAAGGCGACGGGTAAGCTGGTTGAACGCTCCCTCGCCCATGCCCGCGAGCGCAGGTTTGCTGTGCTGAGCGACCGTCACACGAACAGTCGCGGGAGTCGCGGAGCCAGGCGTCGTCAATCGATAGGTTCCGACGCGAACGCGCGCAGTCTGCTTGGAGTCAGGTTCAGCGGGCTGATAGGCGGCCATTCCAAGTCCCGCCGACGACAGCGCCTGGATGACCGTGGCCTCGGCGGGCGGGTCAGCGTACCGCGAGACGAGCAGAAAATCGTTGACGAGCTCCCGTGACATGCCTTGCCCTCACTCTGCGTATGACGTATCGCCTGTGCTCAGTCTCCTGGCGATGCTGCTGCGCGCGGGGCCATTGTAGCATGCCGCACACACCAAAGTCGCCAGGCCAGCCATGTACAGTCGGCAAATAGGCGGACTTTTGGCGAAAAATGTAATCAGGAAATAGTCCCCGCTCGTCTTGCCATACATCTGGTGGCTGGCGGACTGCGAGCATACCACGAGATGCCCACCTTCGGGCCTCCATTACCCCACAGACCGCCCAATATTTCTACTGCGCCAGAAGTCACAGGAAGCGGCGCATAAACACCGCCCGTTCGTTGTAGAGCGTAGATACAACCAAGCTTCTCTGGCGCGCCAGGACCGCGAAAGCGCCGAATCTCTGACGCGTACCTGCGCTTCGACCACTATCTCGGGTGGAACCACATTCGGGGAGAAAGCGTCACATGGGAACACTTCCTAAGGATCTACACATTACCTATCAATTGCAGTTCCGTAAGTGTGGGAAACCGACCTGCGGCACCTGCAAGCGTGGCCCAGGTCACGGCCCGTACTGGTATGCCTACTGGCGCGAGGGCTCCAAACTGCGCTCCGGTTACATCGGCAAGATGCAGCCTGTGGGCGCCTCGTCTGCCGTGGTGGCGCGGGCCGAGGCGCGACTGGCGCGAATGCGCCAGGGACTCTAGAAGCCAGCGACAACTGCAAGCGGCGCCATGCCCCGGCGTACGCAAACACAACGGGCGTCTCTCTCCTCGAATTGGAGAAAGACGCCCGTTCTCTATCGCGCTATACGTTTCGGCTGACCCGTCGTGCGAATGATGCCTCAGAATCCATCGCGAATGACATGCATGATACAGAGGAAATGTGTCCACGCGGGTCAGACAGCGCGCTATGCCTTGAACTCATCCAGAATGCCGTGCTCGACGAGCCACTGCGCGAAACGGAGCCGCTTGAGTTCCGCCTGCGATGCGCGAGCTTCAGCTGACGACTCTAGTCGAATAGAGATATCGATCAGGCGCTGCGCCTCATCCTCAGAGAAGCCCTGCGCTTCCAATTCATCGAGATCTGTTGGAATCGCTGAGATGGTGGCTGGTTCAGGCGTCACGGCATCATCAGTCGTCGCGGGCTCGATGTTGGCAGTGTTCCGTGGGCGGCGTGTCCGGGCGCGTGGCGCTGGAACCTCTTGCGTTGATTTTTGCTCAGAGGTGGACGAGTCGTTCAGGGAATCCTGTTCGTCGCATGCAGGCGCTAGCTCTGCAGCCAACTCTGACGACTCCTCGACGGAAAAGGGCTGCTTCTCCTCTGGAGTCTCCTCACGGTCCTGTCGCTTTGCCTTCTCTGTCATCTGTGTCACCTCCAGACCTTCACGGATGGTGTGCTCCGACTCGCGCCTGAGCGTCCGCAAATGGTCACACTGTGTATACGCGCCGCCGGTCTGCCGTGTTACCAACTCCTCACAAGCTCATCACGTCCTCATCACCACCATTCTTTTTGAGGGTGGCCACAGTGGCGCCGTTTTGCGGCTGCGTGTGACGTATGCTATCATCGCAAGGTAGATGGCGAGCGCATTCGCGCCGATTAGAACCTTGGCGCGACTATGCGCCGGGCTGGCATACTCAGCTGGGAGCGGGACAGCCAATGCACGTGGTGACGTTGTATGCGAAGGCGGGGTGCCACCTCTGCGACGAGGCGCGGGAGCATCTGGAAGATGCCCTTGCGGGCCTGAACGAAGAACTGGATCTGCGCGAAACAGACATCAGGCGTGATCCAGAGCTTTTCGAGCGCTACCGCTATCGTATCCCTGTCATCGTGGTCGATGGCGTTGAGCGTCTCGAAGGCCGCATCGACAGTGATGCGGTACGGGAACTCCTGCATTCCCTCCCCTGATGGTCGAAACCATCGTGTTCCAAGTAGTATACCGCGTAGTGGAAGAAAAGGCACAGCAAGCGATGAACCGTGAGCAGACGATAGAGCGTATCCGCGCGTGGGCGCGCCGCGCGACCTCTGAGGCGCAGTACGCCGACACACGCGAGAACGCCCTCAACTGGCGCGGGCAGGCCCAGGCGCTGAATGGCGTGGCAAGCTTCCTCGCGGAACAGGGCGCCCAACTCTCTGACCTCGACATCTGGACGCAAGTCGTCGCTGATCGCGAGAAGAGCCGTCTGGCATGGCTTGAAGGTGGCGACGTCGCATTCGAGGCAGGTCAGGTCGCTGGCTTCGATGTCGCGCTCACAGCGCTCAAAGACGTCGACAGCGTTGTTTGGCCACGCGTGGAGCCACACGTCGGCTAGTCGCACGACCCCTCAGGTAACCGGAGAGCGCACATGTCTGGACCCAAAGTCGTCATCGCACCCCAGGCGCTCAAAGGAAGCCTGGATGGTCCCGAGGTGGGCGCCGCCATCGCCGCAGCGCTCACCCGGGCGCTTCCCCACGCGCAGGTGATCGTCACGCCGGTCGCCGATGGTGGCGAGGGGACGACCCGCGCGCTCGTCGGCGCCACTCATGGGCGCCTGCTCTCCAGCAGCGTTACAGGTCCACTGGGCGCGCCCGTCCAAGCGGAATGGGGTATCCTCGGCCACAGCGAGCGTGACGATGCGGCGGCTCCGATTGCCGTCATCGAAATGGCCGCCGCCGCAGGATTGCCACTGCTCGCCCCGCATGAACGCGATCCCTTGCGCGCCTCCACACGTGGTGTGGGGGAACTCATCCTCCACGCGCTCGACGCCGGTTGCCGATCCATCATCCTCGGGCTCGGCGGCAGCGCCACGAACGACGGCGGCGCAGGCATGGCCCTGGCGCTAGGAGCCCACCTGCTCGACGCATCCGGTGAAGAGATATCTCCCGGCGGCGCTGCCCTGGCCTCGCTCGCCCGCATCGACATACGCGCGCTCGATGCACGCCTGCGCGATGTGAAGATCAGCGTCGCATGCGACGTCACCAACCCCCTCACCGGCCCGCTGGGCGCGTCAGCAGTGTACGGCCCACAAAAAGGCGCTGACCCTGCGATGGTGGCGACGTTAGATGCGGCGCTCACCCACTATGCCGAGATCATCCACCGCGATCTAGGCAGAGATGTGAAGGAGACGCCAGGCGCGGGCGCAGCAGGTGGACTTGGCGCTGGCCTGCTCGCCTTCACCCAAGCCGAGTTGACGCCGGGCGCCGCTCTGGCGCTAAGGACGCTGCACTTCGACGACATCGTGAGGGGCGCGGCGCTGGTCATCGTCGCGGAAGGGCGGCTCGACGAGCAGACGGCGTACGGCAAGATCGTGGGCGCCGTGGCTCAGGCGGCGCGGGCAGCAGGAGCGCGGACGCTTGCGCTGGCAGGCTCGATTGCGCTGGACGATGAGGCGCTGGCCCAACTCGATATCGACGCAGCGCTGCCACTGGCGCCCGGGCCAATCACGTTGGAGGCCAGCATGGCCAACACACGAGAACTGCTGGCAGCGGCGACGCAGCGCGCCGTCCGGCTCATGCTCCTGGGCGCCTCAATCGTGTGGTCGTAGCGCCCGGCTCTACGGGGGCAAGAGGCAGCGTGAGCGTGAAGATGGACCCGACGCCCGGCGTGCTTTGCGCAGTTAGCGAGCCACCATGCGCCTCCGCAATCGCCTGAGCAATCGCCAATCCCAGACCGCTCCCCTCGGCGGCGCTTGCGGCATCGGCAGTTTGCGGTATCGCAGGGGCGGGGGCTCCGCTCAGACGCCGATTACGCGCCGCACGTTCCGCGCGATAGAATCGCTCGAAGATGTGCGCGAGATCGTCCGGCGCGATGCCAGGTCCGTTGTCCTCCACGCTAATGATCGCTTGCCCACGCTCCCTGCCGACGCTTACCCGCGCCCAGCCGTCTGGCGTCTGGCGACCATATTTGAGCGCATTGTCCAGAAGCACAAGGATGACCTGCTTGAGACGGTCCGCGTCTCCCCGAACCATCAGCCGTCCATGCCCATCGCTTCGCATCATCACCTCGCGCTGACCCGCCAGGATACGCGCCTGGTCGACGCAGTCACCCGCGAGCGCCAGCAGGTCGATCGGCTGCGTTTCGAGTGGGCGCCCAGTGTCGAGCCGCGCCAATGTGAGCAGATCGTTGACCAGACGCGACATGCGCTCAGCCTCTCGGCGGGTCGCCAGCAGCACGCGCTCGGTCGTCTCGGGGTCATCCTTCGCGCCGCGCAGCAAGACGTCAGTATAGCCACGAATACTTGTCAACGGCGTGCGTAGTTCGTGCGAGGCGTCCGCGATGAACTGGCGCATGCGTTCCTCAGACCGGCGACGCACGCCAAAAGCGGTCTCGATGCGCGCAACCATATCATCGAATGTCGCGCCTAATTGACCTACTTCGTCCTCTGTGTGGCGCAAATGCACGCGCTGTGTCAGGTCGCCAGCGGCCACCTTGCGCGCAGCCTGCGTCACCCGCGAGAGCGGTCGCAGCGCCACCGTCATCAATGGCGCGGCGATCAGAAGGCCGAGCGCGAACACGAACCCCATGAGCCCGTAGAGGGTCAGCCGCAGCGCGCCCAGCGCCTGCCGGGTGCGCGTAAATGTGGTGACGATCTCCACATATCCCAGCGCTGCATACGTGGGTTTGGCGCACCCTGGGGACGTATAGTACCGCACCGCGATGAGTTCGACGCCATACGGCTGAGCGCGATTGTTGACGAAGTAGCCGTCACTGGCGAGCAGTTGTTGTCCATTCGGGCGCTCAGAGTTGAACACGGCGCTCGCACGCGCGGCCAGTCGAGTGAGCCGAACATGCGAAAGATAGCGCGACGAACTAGCGTCCGACTGCGCGCTCAACGGCGCGAGCACTTCTCCCGTTCCATCCAGCAGGTAGATGCCCTGGATGCTGCCAGGATGCGACGCTGTGATAGGGTCCGCAATGGCCTGCTGAAATGCGGCCTGATAGGGAAGCGCGTCTAAACAGTTCGGTGTGCGCCCGAGGGTCAGCGAATCCAGCCGCAACTGGGCGGCGTTCACGGCGGCGACCGCTTCATTCTGGAAGAAGCCGAACTCCGTGGAATAGAGGGTCCGGGCGATGACGAAATTCAGTGTCAGCGTCAACGCTAGCATGGTTAGGCCGAGCAGCAGCGCGTTGGTGAGGATCAACCGCCCACGCAGCGACCGTGGCCACACGCTGAAGCCGCCGCTCGATGAGGTTCCGCGCCCGCTCCTCATCGCGGATGCGCCATGAGATACCTCTGCGGGATTGGAGGAAGCCGACTCAGAGCGCTGCGGGGTTCCCGGCGGTTCGATCGCCATATCGCCCTCTCGTCTAACCCTTCATGACATAGCCAACGCCGCGCACCGTCTGGATGAGTTTTGGCGCGCTGGGGTCATCTTCCAACTTTTCGCGAAGGTAGCGCACGTAGACTTCGATGATGTTCGTCTCACCCATGAAGTCGTAGCCCCACACGCGATTGAGGATAGTTTGACGGTCGAGCACCTGCCGCGGATGTGTCATGAAGAGGTGCAGCAGGTTGTACTCGGTTGCGGTCAACTCCACGATACGATCTCCGCGCTTGACCTCACGCGCGGCCTCGTCCAGGCTCAAGTTCGCGACCTGAAAGGTGCGCCCACCCGGCCCGCCTGCCGCAACGATGCGCTGCTGGCGGCGAAGTAACGCCCGCACGCGGGCAAGCAACTCATCGAAGCTAAACGGCTTGGTCAGGTAGTCATCGGCTCCCACCTCCAACCCGGTCACGCGGTCGCGCACTTCGTCCTTTGCCGTGAGCATGAGGATGGGGATATTGGCGGTGGCTTCATTCTCGCGCAGACGACGACATGCTTCTAGCCCATCCATCGTCGGCATCATCACGTCGAGGATGATCGCGTCGGGCCGCAGGCGTTGAGCCAGATCGATCGCGATGTAGCCATCGCTTGCCTGGTCGACCTGGAATCCTTCGTAGCGCATGCCGAGCTTGATGAAATCGACAATCGCCTGCTCATCATCCACCACGAGCAGGCGCGGCTTCTTGCTTTCGACTGCCGGCTGGGAGTCATTTCTTGGCTGCTGTGCGTTCACGCCTTCGCCTCGTGTCTTTCGTCGGATCGTTCGCCCATCACATCCTGTGGCTGTGGAATACTGGCGCTGATTATATCATCGCGATACCGCACTTCCCTGATGAGAACAGAGCCCTTGCCCACTGAATCATCGTATTCTCATCCGTTTCTCAGCCAGCGCGCACAAGGGAACCAGGCGCCGTAAGTACCGCGTACCGGAACTTTTGGGCGAGTTATTCGCTTAATACAGTAAGGGCCGAAACGACCAGGAGCCATCCCCGGGCTTGACGGATCTCAAGGAACACGCGCCGCGTGATCTCGTAGGTATTGTCGTTTTATTCCGTTCATTCAACTCACCGAATTGCATTTGCGGTTCGGCGCCGCTTGTGCGCCTTGTGTTCGGCGCGCGTGCGGATGTCACGCGCGATTCAGAGAGAGATAGTCTGCTTTCCGCGGGGAATGACTTCTGGCGCTGGCAGAACATTGTGACATTGCAGGCGACCAGGAGGTGATAGACATGGCGATCTTGACGGGCACAAATACGGGAGCGTGGGCGCGGATTGCGAGCCGCGCGGGCATGACGATGGGCGGAGTCCGCGACTGCCTGCCATATGCGGACGAATTGCTCCGCTCGCGTGTGCTCACAGCGGACGGGCAAGACTACGTCGTCACGACGTCGAGCGATGTGCGAACGGGTCACGGCTATCTGACCGGCGCCTATCCCGTATCACGCGGCTATCTCGTGATGATGCGCCAGCCGCTGTGCGAGTTCCACCACGACGACGCCGAATCGGCGCGCGAGCGTCACCACCAACTGGCCAACGTTCTGGCGCAGGCAGGCGTCCAACTTGTGCGCGCCCGCGCATCGCTGGTCGCGCGCAAACGCGCCGAGACCTCCGAGGTCAAAGCCGTCCGCAGTTCGCGAGTCTGGGCCGAAGACTCGCTCGACGTCATCCTCGGTGGCGCCTCAGCGGCCGATCTTGCCGCCATCCGCAACTAACAGCGCACCAACTCTATACCAAAGCCCCGCTGGAGCACATACGCTCTGGCGGGGCTTTGGTGTTTTGGGGTCACAGGCCAGGTGGGTCGGCGTTAGTCGCGCACATCCTCGTGAATGAGTGTTAGGCGCAAAAGGTTGAGCGCAGTCTGGGCCGCACGATTCTTGATTTCCGCTCGACCACCGCGCCAGCGCTGCGTGGTATCGCGCACACCTCTCTCAGTGGCCACCGCAATGTGAGCTTCGCCGACTGGCTTGCCTTCCTGCTGGTCTGGTCCGGCCACACATGTTACGCCGATGCCGACCGACGCGCCAAATTGCGCCCGAGCCGCCTGGGCCATCGCCCGCGCCGTCTCGACCGACACCGCGCCATGGGCGTCGAGGATGTCGCGCGGCACACCATACTGTGCCTTTACATCGGTCGCGTAGGTCACGATGCCGCCACGAAAGACCGCTGAACTCCCCGGCGTATCCGTGATCTGGCTGGCAAGGAATCCCCCGGTGCACGACTCCAGCGTGGCAAGCGTCTCTCCACGGCTAGCGAGCATCTGCAGGACGACGCTGCCCATCGTTTCGCCGTCTACGCCGAAGACATTGCGCTCACCTAGAGCCGCTCTCGCCTGCGCTTCCATCACCTCTACTGATGCCTGCGCCTCTGCGGTGGTAGACGCCTTCGCTGTGATGCGAACATCCACCGCGTCGCGCTTGGCGTACGTCGCCAGCGTCGGATTCATGCTGTGAATCAGATCGCCCAGCCGCTCCTCGACCGTAGACTCACCCACACCAGCGACACGAAGTATCCGCGTGAACAGCGCCTCGCCCGTCAGCGCGCGTAGGCGTGGCTCGGCTTGATCTTCCCACATCCGTATCATCTCATGGGGCACGCCAGGCATAGATATGATGCGCTTGCCGTCTTTCTCGACAAACCAGCCGGGCGCGGTGCCATGAGGGTTTGGCATCGCATTCGATGAAGGGATGACCCAGGCCTGTTTGACATTGCGTTCGGGCATGACGACTCCGCGCTCGGCGAAGAACGCTCGCAACTCCTTCTCGAGTTCGGGGTCCACCGTCGGCGTTTCCCCGAGCGCCGCGCAGATCGCCTCGCGCGTGGTGTCATCCTCAGTCGGACCAAGCCCACCCGTTGTGATGACGATATCAGACCGGCCATAGGCTCGCGCCACCGTCTCAGAAAGTCGCTCGAGATTGTCACCAACAGCGGAGACATAGAAAAGATCAATGCCTAGCATCGACAGCCGTTGCGCGAGGTAGGTCGCGTTGGTGTCAGTGATATGCCCGAGCAGGAGTTCCGTCCCAATCGAAATGACTTCGGCGCGCATCTATCCTGGCCTTTCTCATCCCAAGCGAATTCCAGAGAGCGCCGCTGGAAGACAGCGCGCTTTGCACTGGAGTGTATCACCCTTGCCACAGGGTGACCGCCATACAAACAAGCGAAGAGCCGACCCTCACCTGGAGAGTCGGCCCTTGTGCTGAGTACAAGCGCTGGCGATGCGTAGCTCTACGCTTGTGGCTCGTCAGGTGGAACTTCTTCGAAGCTCGTCACCTCTTCGGCGATACGTACCTGCTTGCCTGTGCGTGGATCAACGGAGTAGACCTCGCGCTGCACGGCCCCATTACCCGCCTGCTGGCCATTGCCTTGCACCATCACCGTGTCGCGCTCCTGGATCGTCACCGGCTCTTCTTTGCGCCGATTGCGGGCGAAGAGGAGGAGAAGGAGCAGCAACAACAGCAACAACAGCAAACCGACGAGGCAGTAGACAACGGTCCAAGCGCCCGAAGGGGGCCACGTCGGCGGCCACACCAGGCCTGTCGTGCCGGTAGAACCAGTACCAGTGCCGGCGCCCGTGCCGGAACCTGTGCCTGTGCCAGTCCCGGTACCCGTGCCAACTGAAGTGGTAGCAGTCGGGGCCGCGCCATTGACCGTCAGATTCTGCTGAGCCGAGATGGTTGGCGTAGAAGCGCAACTGCCCTGTGGCACAACTGCTGTCACCACATATTGCGTCGTCTGCGACACGAACGGCGCGTTGAACTTCACCGTGAAGCTACCGTTCGCGATAGGCGCCGTAGCGACGCTATTCGCACAGCCGTTGCTGCCCGCTGGACCGTACAGCACTTCAGCCGTTTGCGAGCCATTCAGCGTGAAGTTGGAGCCCGTCACGGTCACCTGGCCGCCAGCAGCAACCGGGCTTGTGACCGTGATGCTGGGTGTGCTCGAAGATGTCGAGTGGAACACGTTGTCGGACGGATACGATGTGCCACCGGTCGTCACGCAGACGTGGTAATCGCCCGGCTGCGTTGACGGCCACTGGAACGAGATGCTCAGATTGCCATCACTGCCAACGCTTCCAGTGGCGCCAGTGATCGTCGTCACGCTGGACGAGCAGTCACCAGAACTATAGCCAACCGATACGGAGGCGCCGCCCGCAAACCCGCTACCGGAGACTGACACATGTGTGCCAGCCGGGCCATTGTCAGGTGATACGGTGATGCCGTGGCCACGACCACCAGCATAAGCGGGGCTACTCGTCGCGATCAACGCCAGCATCACGAGCAGCGGCGCGATCAATGCGGCCACGACCAGCGAGCGCTTCTGCCCACCACGCAGTCGGGGTCCCGATAAAAGTCTCAGGTCTTCCCTCTTGATGAATGTGCGCATGAAGTGCGGCGCCTCCTCTACATTCCTCATGCCGTCGCCCGGCAAACGCAATGAGCAATTACATACGGGCGATTGAATTTCCCTCAAGACGTAACGTGCTGTCTGCCTGCCTGGCAATAAGAATGAGTTCAGAAAATACCAGGCGAGTGTATCATTGACCAAACAGGCTGTCAATCGGCTTGGTCGCTCAATGTCCTCACAGTGCTGTAACGAATCAGGCGGCGGATGGTATTGGAATAGGAGGCGGTCAGTCAAAAAGCTGTGATAACAGGCGGTGAGGAGGCGTTGTTTGCGCGCAAACACTCCACTTGGGTATACTTCATGAGAAATTGTATGGGCGCCGTCGCTCGACAGGCGTTCGCGCCTGCGCGAGGATGACGCAGAGTGCGCGCATGTTCGCGTCTGTTTTGGAGAATCGAGACTCGTCGGATGGATCAATCCCAGGCGTCAGAGCGGGAGCCGCAAGACGGCGGCTACCAGGGAGATACGCCTGCGCACATACCCGCTCCCAGGTGGAAGCGGCGTCTCTTCATCGATCGCCCCGCGGACCTTCGGGCGTTTGTCACTGACCTCACTGATGCGAAGGTGCTGGCAATCGACGCCGAGTTTGTCCAGAACTATCACCGACGAGGTCCGGAAGATCCCTCCCACCGCCTGACCTTGCTGCAATTCGCGCTCGACAACGACCAACGAGTTTCGTATGTCGTCGACGCCCTGCGGCTGGCGGATCTCTCACCCCTGCAGGAGCCACTCGAACGCGGAAATACTCTCAAGCTGTTCCACGGCATGAGCTCAGATACGCGTGTGCTGGCCTCGCGCGGATTGGTCGCGCGCCACACACTCGACCTGGAGGCAGTCAGTCGCTCGCTGTTTGGGCAGCGTGAATCGGGACTGCAGGCGATGCTGCGCCGCGCGACAGGCGAGCAGCTTGATAAGAGTTTGCAGCGAGCCGACTGGTCGCGCCGTCCGCTGACACCGGCGATGGTGGCCTACGCCGCGCGCGACGCTGAAGTGACGTATATCCTCTATCGCTGGTTCCTCGCCCACTACCCCAAGGCAGTGGCGAAATTTGAGGTAGAGGCCGATGAGCCGCCAAGCCAGGTAGCTGCGTGGCTGCATCCCTTCCTCGACAACGGACGTGGGCGTCCACTCGACCTCGCGCTGCTCGAAGCCGGCATATCAGATAACATCGCCGCGCAAATTGACACGCTCCGCCAGGCGCTTGGCGCAGACCTGCGACCAAATCAGCGCTCGCGCATCATGCGCATCATCACCGACCTGGAGCTCCGCGAACTCGCGCCGGAACTTCGCGCATACCTCACCTCCACAGCATCTGAGGAGCGCGCGGGAGCCGTGCGCGCACTGGGGCGATTGCGTGTGCTCGCAGCCACCGAAGAAATTCGGCCGCTGCTCAGCGATCCTGTGGCGGACGTGCGGCAAGCAACGCAGACGGCGCTGGGCTTCCTCGAAGGTGGCATCATCCCACGTGCGGGGCTACGCAGTGAACGCCACAACGGCCACCGTGTCTGGTCGTCGGGCGCACGTGAGACAGGGGCAGCGCCCACCGAAGCGTGGCGCACAAACCTACGCGCTCGCTTTGCGCTGCCCGACGCTGATGAAGGCGCCGGGCAGTAATCTACTCCACGCCCGCTGTACTCGGCCGTACCCACAAAGCATAGGCTGCGTGTGCCGACACACTCACCGAGCGATCGCCCGCCAGAATCTGCACAGGAGCATCCGCCGCAGCGCCTGCATCGCGCGTAGGTGGCTCCACAGCCAGAGTAACAACTGAGCCAGGGGTCAGTCCTCGATCATGCAGGTAGGAGATCAACTCTTCTTCATCTTCCACGACCTCTGAGACGCAGACGATGGTGTAGGGTTTGCCCGGGTCGGTTAGCAGCAGCCGTTGCGCTCCGAGGTCACGCAGATAGGTACGAGCATTCGGCACGGCGCCGGGAATGGGATTGCCATGTGGGCAAGTGGTCGGCTGCTGCAATGACGCCAGCACTCGCGCCTCGACTGCGCCCGAGATGTAGTGTTCGAGACGGCACGCTTCCTCGTGCACCTGATGCCACTGCATCCCCAGCATGTCAACGAGGAAGCGCTCGGTCAGCCGATGGCGACGCAGCACCGCTTCCGCCCGCTCAACGCCTTGCGCAGTCAATGCGATCTGCCGCTTGCCGTCCATCTCGACGAAGCCGTCACGCACCATGCGCTTGAGCGTCTCGGTGACGGTCGGCGCGGCCACCCGAAACTTCGCTGCGAGGCGAGCGCCGATGACCGTCTCGCCCTCCATCGAGATGTTGTAGATCGTCTCTAGATATTCTTCGATAGTCGCCGTGGTCGATTGCTGAGCGACAGGCTGGGCCGCAGAAGCGCCCCGTAATGACTCTATGTCCATCGTCGTCCTGGGGGCTCCCGCACGAGACGCCTAGGCTATTTCTGGCCGAGGCTCAACACACCATCGCTGATATCATACACCGAGTCGGCGATGGCAGAGGCTTGCGGATCGTGCGTGGTAATGATGAAGCCAATACCGGCATTGTGCGCGACATTGCGTAAGAGTTCGAGGATCGCCAAGCCGGTGTGCGTGTCGAGATTGCCTGTGGGCTCGTCGGCCAGCACCAAACGCGGCGCATGCACCAGGGCACGTGCGATGGCGACGCGCTGCTGCTCACCGCCAGACAGCTCCGGCGCACGATGCTCCTGCCGCGCAGCCAGGCCGACCAACCCCAGCGCCTCGCTGGCGCGCTGCTCGCGTTCAGCGGCTGGTGTCTGCGCGAGACGCAATAGCAATCCCACATTCTCGCGCGCGGTCAACGTTGGAATAAGATGCGCCGCCTGGAACATGAACCCCATCTCGTTGCGGCGAATCGCCGTGCGCTCGGCATCCTTGACCTGGGCAAGATCGCGTCCAAAGAGCACAATGCGTCCATGCGTTGGGTCATCCAGGCCAGCGATCAGGTTAAGCAGCGTCGTCTTACCAGCGCCCGAACGCCCACGAATGGCGATGAATTGCCCCTCGCGCACCTGCAGATTGACATTCCGCAGCGCCGTCACGACGCCTGCGCCAACCTTGAACTCCCTCGAAACGCCCTCGACCCGCAGCAACTCAGCTGGTTCGCGGCGGACATGGGGAGACGAGCCATTTCGCATGGGTTGATTTCCGGACGGCTGAACACCCGCGCTCTGCATATCTGACTCCCTGCTGCCCCAAAGACGATGCCGCGATAATTGTTCTCAGTGCAGGCCTTCCTGCTCTTCTTGGACGCGCCTGACGCTGCGAGATTTACGTGAGGCTGAGCGAGCAGTCTTCACTCCCCGCGTACCGAAGACCATTCTACCATCCAGGGGAATCGGCGCCTCAAAAGGCGCCCTGCCAGGCTAGTGCCGGGCCATGATTGAAGGAGTAGCAACCGGGAGCGACTACCCAGATTCCTAAACATCTGGGGCTAGAGCATCTAGGTTGCGGTTGTGATGCGCCTGCGCGCAAAAAAACATCGCCCTCTGGAGCACATGACATGCTCAACAGAGGGCGATGTACGAACTGTAGTGACCTATAGCCCCACCACCACTCGACCTTCCAACCACACTTTGGGCGATAGGTCAGCTACAACACCCTTGGATCCGCCACCGCTACCCTACGTCACCTACGATGTTTGGTTCGTATGACTACCGTATCATGTTCTCACGTCAGCGGGCTGACAAATCGACGGCATTCTGCCCCATCCCGCTGACAAAGTTGTCAGCGGGCTTCTCGCGACACCTAACGATTGCGGCCGAAGATACGCAGCAGACTCAGGAACAGGTTCACGAAATCCAGGAATAGCCTGAATGCGCCAAGCAACGCGATGCGATGCAGCACGTCGGTATTGGACGCCGACGCTGACATGGAGAGCGCCTGTCGCTTGATCCATTGCGTGTCATACGCCGTCAAGCCGCTGAACACCACTATGCTTATGATGCTCACGATCAGCATTAGGACACCGCTATGCAGGAAGAAATTGACGAGGCTGGCGACGATGATACCAATCAGCGCCATGAACAGAATCGCGCCAAGCTTTGACAGGTCCAGCCGAGTCGTAAAACCGATCACTGACATCACGCCGAACATGATCGCCGCAGTGAGGAACGCCTCCCAGATACTAGCGGTGCTGTAGACGAGGAAGATCGTCGAGATCATGATGCCAAAGATCGCTGTAAACAGCAGATACAGCACAGCGCCGATCGCTGGGCTCGACCGATACACGATCGGATAGAACGCGAAACCGACGACCATATACACGACAATTACGCCAATCGTCAGAATCGGATTCTCGAATGCCGAGACGACCAGCGGATTCCCAGCGGTGAGCTGCTGCGCGAGGCCAAGCGCAACGCCGAATCCGACCAAAAGGCCAACGGCCAGCCAGAGATAGACCTGCCGCATGATCTCAGAAAAGTCGATGCCACCTGCCATCGAGCGTTGCCCAGGGATGTCGTAGCCCTGATTGTATGGGTACACGTTGCGCCTCCTTCACTGGACGTAGCCTGTACTTCGATCACATCAAACGATGAAGATTCCCGCAGGGGTAGCCAGAACGCCACACAGCGCCAGCCACCTCACCCACAGTATACGCGTTCGCGGCGCCGCATCTCGCATGGTCACATTGCCTGTCACATCCTCTCTCACCGACCGCAGACAGAATGGCCTAACGAGCACGACAAGTGGTGGCATAATGAAGCGCGTTGAACGAGACATGGCCGCGCGTGGGCGCAGAGTAGACGAACCGGCCAGAAGAAAGGGCAAGCGAGCATGCGGGTCGAACGACTGCGGCTGACCGATTTCCGCAGTTATCGAGAGCTAGACCTGACACTGCCCGCGGGGCTCACCATCTTCTATGGTCGCAACGCGCAGGGCAAATCTAATCTGCTTGAGGCGATCAGCCTGATCTCCACGACACGCTCATTCCGCACGAGCAGTGAGCGCGAGGCCATTCGCTGGGGAGCGTCAGGGCGTTTCGCACGCGTCGTCGCCAACATCGCGCGCAGCCGCGACACACTCGAAATTGAGGTGCTGCTGGCCGAGGGCGTGGAGGATACCACTGCGACAGCCCCTGCCAGCGAACGTGCGCCCGCCGACCCAAGTGGCGCAACCTTCCGCAAACGCGTGAAGGTAAACGGAGCGCCGCGCCGGGCAATTGATCTCGTAGGGCAGGCGCCTATCGTCGTCTTCGCGCCGACCGACCTCGACCTCGTGACAGGTGGACCAGCGCAACGTCGACACTTCCTCGACCTCACGCTCTGCCAGACACATCCTGCCTATTGTCGCTCTCTCAGCCGCTATCAGAAGGTCATCGCGCAACGGAGCGCGCTACTCAAGCGCATCCGCGACGGCCTGGAGACACCGCAATCGCTGGCCTATTGGGATGACCAACTCACGCAGCTTGCGCTCCCCATCATGGGGGAACGCGCCAACTTCCTCGAACGCGCCAGTGTCTCAGCGGCGCGGGTCTATGCAGCGCTCGACGGAGCCGAAGCGCCTGGTGACCATGCGTCTGATGAGAGCGAAGGACTGCGCCTCGTCTATCGTCCCTCCTATCAGCCGGCTCAGATGGCGCTAACGCCAACGGCCGATGCCGAGCAGCAACGCAAAGGTATGCTCACCGCGCTTGAGGCAGTGCGCCGGCGTGAGATCGCGCAGGGAGCCAATGTCATCGGCCCCCATCGCGACGATGTTGGCTTCTTCGCGGGCGGAGTGGATCTTGCCATCTATGGCTCACGCGGGCAACAGCGGACCGTCGCGCTCGCGCTGAAGCTGGCCGAACTCGAATACATCGAAGCGGAGACAGGGGAGCAGCCCGCGCTGCTGCTCGATGACGTACTGAGCGAGCTAGACCCACAGCGACGCGAGGACCTACTGACAGCGGTGCAGCGGCTCGACCAGACACTAGTGACGACGACCGACCTCACCATTGCGCCAGTCAATGCGTTGCAACGTGCCACACTCTACGAAGTCAGCGCGGGCGCGGTCACGAAAAAGCCGCTCACCTGAGTGGTGAGCGGCCATGGTCATGCTTAAGAGTCTGCTGAATATCTAACGTCGCTCAGAGCGCACCATGAAGCTCCCAACCGACTGCGATTCCGCGAGGCGATTGATGAGTCGGACAGCGCGAGCATGCTGAGGATGGCGTCCAAAGCGATGCAGCGCCTGCTCGTCGGTTAGCTCGATCACCATCATGGCGTGGCGATATGCGGCGGCGTTATTGACGCCGTAGCGCACCCGCTCGACTCCAGGAAGCTCTCGAAGCAGGTCGTAGCTCTCTCGCAACGTGCGATCGATGACTTCCCGGCTCAAATCTGGCTTGACCCGAATGATGACCTCATGCCTGATCATGGTTCGGCTCCCACTTTCCGCAACGCATTGCACGAACCTTATACGTCTATATGATACTTCGGGTTGAGCCGTATGGGCAATAGCGTTTTGGCGGTCAAAGTGTAAGTCGCTTGAAAGCCTCCGCAGCGGACATCTCGACGGATGCGCCGATGTCGCCTGCGCGCTTTCGCCAGTCACGCGCCAACGACTCCGCATGCTCCGTCTGGCTTCGGTGCTCCAGCCGAGCAGCGATCTTCTGGTCAAGTGTCGCCGTAATATCGACGTGATGGTCAGGCGTGGCGCTACAGAATAGCCAAACTTCCGGCGTCACGTGTGGCGCTAATCCTTCGTTGCGCAATTCCGGAAAGCTGAGCGGGTCACGCGCGAAGGGATATGCGGCATCTAACGCCGAGCGTCCGACAACACGGTGGTCGCGATGGCACGTATAGGGCGGCCAGGGATTCACGGCGTCGTGTGTCAGCAGCAGATCAGGACGATAGCGCCGGATGCCCCGCACGAGCAGGCGCAACAACGCACGGTCGTCCTCCAGTTCACCATCGGGCAGGCGGAGAAACACTGGGTCGTCCAAGCCGAGGACCCGGCATGCGGCGCGCTGTTCTGCTTCCCGCCGGGCGCCCACCTTTATGGGCGATTCAGTCGGGTCAGAAGAACCCTTGTCACCCGAAGTGCAAAGGAGGCAGGTGACACGCCAGCCATCGCGCGCCAACCCGGCGACTGTGCCGCCAGCCCAACTCTCGATGTCATCAGGATGCGCCGCAATCACCAGGCACGAGCGCTGAGCCACTGGGCCGCCACCGTCTTCCACGCTCCGCCTACTTCAGAATCTGCGCGGCGACCACCATTTTCTGAATCTGGTTGGTGCCTTCGTAGATTTGAGTGATCTTGGCGTCGCGGAACAGCTTCTCGACCGGATATTCCCGGATGTAGCCGTAGCCACCGTAGATTTGCACGGCGTCGGTCGTAACCTCCATCGCCACGTCCGACGCGAAGTTCTTGGCCATGCTACTCTCATACAGGAACGGGCGCGCTGTCTCGGTAACTCGCGCCGACCACCAGGTCATCAGGCGCGCCGCCTGCACCTTGGTCGCCATGTCGGCCAGCATGAACTGCAAGCCCTGGTTGGCAGCGATAGGTTTGCCAAACTGGACCCGCTCCATCGCATAGTCGCGCGCATACTCATACGCCGCTCGTGCGATACCCACGGCAATGGACGCCACCATCGGCCGCGAACGGTCGAGCATGGTCATCGCTAGCTTGAATCCACTGCCTTCCTCGCCCAGGCGATTCTCGACGGGAACGCGCACATCCTCCATGATGACCTCACCTGTGTGCGAGCAGCGAATGCCGAGTTTCTTCTCCTTCTTGCCGCCGCTCAGCCCTTTCGTATCGCCCGGAACGATAAAGGCCGTCACTCCGCGATGCCCAAGCGAGCGATCTACGCTGGCAAAGACCACGTACAGATCAGCGATGCCGCCGTTCGTAATGAAGCGCTTCGTGCCGTTGATGATGTAGTGGTCGCCTTCGCGTCGCGCAGTGGATGTCATCGCCGCCACGTCGGATCCGGCTTCCGGCTCCGTTAGCGCCATCGCGCAGAGGCCGTTGCGCTCGACAACCGGCTTGAGGAGGCGCTCCTTCTGCTCGTCCGAGCCAGCCAGCAGAATGGGAATGCTGGCGAGGTGCGTGCCGCCAAGCACCGTGGCGACGCCAGCGCAGCCCCAGGAAAGCTCCTCGGTGATGATGCAATTCGTCAGTTCATCCGTGATGCCGAGACCACCAACCGACTCGGGGAACGCAAAGGTAGTCAGGCCAAGTTCGCCGGCCTTCTTCACCAATTCCCACGGAAACTCTTCATGTTCGTCCAGTTCTGCGGCGACTGGTCGAATCTCCTGCTCTGCGAAGGTATGCGCGAGGTCACGTATCTCGGCCTGCTCGGGGGTCAGGGTGAAGTCAATCATCGAAGCCGTCTCCTGTTCGCTGGCACGGTCGGCCATCCGCGCCTTCGCGGCGGCTCCGGTCTGCCCACAGGCGAGTGTACACCAGCGGCTCGTCGCAGGGCAACGCGCGACGCCGCCGACCGGCGCTGCTACACGCGAGCGGCGGCGCCCAGCCAGGTGAGCAGTTCACGGATGAAAGCGTCAGGAGTTTCGACGTGCGGAAGGGCGCCACTGGCGAAGATGCGCAGTTCCGTTCCAGGCCGTGACTCACGCAACGCCCGCGCCTCCGACACGGGACGCGCCGGATCGCGCTGCCCCCAGAGCAGCAGCATCGGCGTGGTGGAGGCCGCGAACGCCTCGGCTGCCGTCGTTCCCTGGTCATCGATCAGAGTATCAGCGGGAGCAAAGCGGGCGCCGGGCTGGTGCGCAACGGCATAGTAGTGATCGAGTACATCGTCGCTGACCTGCGCGCCACCGGACGCGAGTCGGCGGCGCAGTGCGAACCGCAGCCCGCGACGGGAAACGACGACATTGTATGCGCTCTCGCCAATCAGTGGGAGACGCAACGACAGCCGTAGAAGGCGCGCCATTAGTGGAGATCTGACGCCAACCGGCTCACTAACACTAAGGCGCGACGGCTCGATCATTGTGAGGCTACGAAACATCTGCGGTCTGGAAGCGCAGGCGATCACCGCAAATGGCGCTGAGCGACCCGAAGCGACGACATGCGCTGGCTGGTCAGTCGCGCCCACCACCTGCCG
>DASVZC010000103.1:0-2165 GCA_036391835.1 Ktedonobacterales bacterium
TCGGCGCCCCGGGCCGAATCGGGTGATAGATTCTGCCATGGTCGCATAATAATTCGCGTGGCGCAGGCGACAGTGCGGCGCCTCGCCTGCCGCTTCAAGCCGAGCCAACGCAAACTCACGCGTCATTTCGAGCATGCGAAAACGTATAGATCCATCGTGCGATGTCTCCGTCTGGATGAGACTTGCGTCTACCAACGCCGCGAGTGTCAGGAGCGCGGCAGGCATGTCGACCGTGCCTTCCTCCCAGCAGACGGCGGCGGCGGCTTCGAGCGTCCAGCCACCCGCAAAGACACCAAGCGCTCGAAAGCAACGCTGCAGATCCTCATCGAGCAGATTGTAGCTCCATGCGATTGCAGCCTCCATCGTCTGCTGGCGCGCGGGTAGATCGCGAGCGCCCCCTCGCAGGAGGGTAAGACGATTCGTGAGCAGACTCATTGTCTGCGACAGGGTGGCGACTCGTGTCTGCGCCGCCGCTAGCTCGATGCCCAGAGGAAGACAGTCCACGCGCTGACAAATGGCTTCGATAACCTCTTGCGAGACGGCTGCCTCAGACTGCCATTCTTGAGCTCGTTCGCGAAACAATCTCACTGCGTCTTCAAGCGGAAGCGGCTCTAGCACAATCTGCCGCTCCCCTCGCACTCGCAGCGCCGTTCGACTGGTGGCGAGGACTGCCACTTTGGGGCAATGGGTCAGGAGTTGTGCGACGAATGGCGCCTGAGAGAGAAGATGCTCGAAATTATCCAGCACAAGCAGGAAATGCATGTTGTGGAGGTAGCTGTTTAGCTGATCGGCAAGGGGCGTCTGCTGTTGGTCGCGCAGCCCTACCGCTTCCGCGATGGCGGCAGGAAGTCGCATTTCGTCGCGCGTCACCGCGAGGTCTACCACTATGACGCCGCCTGCGAAGGCGGGGAAGAGATCGTGTGCAATCGCCAGGGCCAGTCGTGTCTTCCCGACGCCACCTGGTCCGGTCAACGTCAACAGACGGTAAACGCCTGCGCGTATTAGTTGGCGCGCCTGGTCACGCTCTTGTCCGCGACCGATCAGCTCGGTTAGCGGCTGAGGGATGCGCTGAGGCTGTGCGTTGCGCTGGGCATCCGTGTCGCTGGGCGCCTCGGGCCGCGCTGCCGAGAGCAATACCGCGTGTTGCTGGGGGGTGAGCGCGAGCGCCTTCGCTAGCAGGTCGATAGTGGAAGGATGTGGCGCACGATGGAGTCCGCGCTCCAAATCGGAGATAGCGCGAGCGCTGAGTTCGGCGCGTTCGGCAAGCGCCTCTTGCGAGAGACCCGCTGCGACGCGATAACGCTTGAGTATAACGCTTAGCCCAGTTCTCTCCGCCATCTTTCGCACCTCGCCGTTGGGCGCCGTCCACACGTCGCTCTTAAGTATAGCAGTCTCCGTGGCCGAAGTTGTCGTGATTAGGTGAGGAAAGTGTGTGGCGTCTCCATATTTCGCACACTATGCTGTGTTCATCACATAAGGGCGCTGCTCGGTCAGGGGTGGATGTGTGACGTGAAGCTGTTTCGAGTGCGCCGGAGGGTTGTTGTGATTGAGGAGGTGAAGGCCCATGCGACTCGTGAATCTATGTACGCTCAACTTGCGACCGACTACCACTAACGCGCTTGTACGCCCGTTTGGGACGGAAGAAGGTACCACGTTTCAGGAAGGTGAGGGCGTCGCTGAGGGTGAACGGCTCCGTGGCGTAGCGCGTTGGTGCAATGTCCCTCGTCGGCGCAGTGATGGCGCGATGCTACCAGACATTCGCGGAGTCATTCACACGCACGAGGGCGCGATGGTCATCTTTCACCTGGAAGGGCGCGTCATCTGGAATCCCACAAACAACGGGCCAATTGGCGACCAACTCATGCGTGTGACCTTCGTGGCGGAAGATGCCCGCTACCAGTGGCTCAACAACGCCTTTTGCGTCTTTGAAGGTCGAGTGCGACCACCATCACCAACGTCGGATAATCGGCCGCAGCGCGTCGGCGATGCGTACGTGTACGAGTGCGTCAACGACCTGTCGTAGGTCGGCGCGGCCATGCGCTCCCTTGCTGCGAGAAAGGACGACATCATGATCCTTATCGTTGGCGCCTCCGGAATGCTAGGGGGCGTCGTCGCCCGGCGGCTCTTGGCAGACGGTAATTCCATCCGTGTGCTGAGCCGTTCAT
>DASVZC010000104.1:0-17185 GCA_036391835.1 Ktedonobacterales bacterium
GGAGGCCATGCGCGGCGATCTCGCCAGGATGCTCTACGAGCTTACCAAGGACGAGGTGGAATACTGCTTCGGGGACTCCATCCAATCGCTTGAGCAGGACGAGGCCGGGGTCGACGTGACCTTCGAGCGGGGCGGCTCCCGCCGCTTCAATCTGGTGGTGGGCGCCGACGGGTTACATTCCGCCGTGCGCACTCTGGCGTTTGGAGACGAAGCGCGATTTGAGCGCTATTGCGGCTACCAGTTTGGGGTCTTCACCACAGACAACTATCTGGGACTCGGCGAGGCCTCCATACAGATGTATGGGGTTCCTGGCAAACTGGTTGCGCTACGCAGCACACGTGGCAAACAGACACTGGCAGCGTTCTTCCTGTTCAAGCAACCCACCAAGTTGCACTATCACGACGATGATGTGGGACAGCACAAGCGTTTGCTGGCTGAGGTGTTTGCCGGAGACGGCTGGGAAGTCCCTCGACTGCTGGAGAAAATGCGCACGGCCCCCGACCTGTACTTTGATGCGGTGAGCCAGATACACATGGAGCGGTGGTCCCACGGACGGGTGGCGCTGCTGGGAGACGCTGGCTATTGCCCGTCGCTGCTAACTGGGCAAGGCTCGACCCTTGCCATGATGGGAGCCTATATCCTGGCCGGAGAACTGAAGGTGGCGCTGGGCGATCACCAGGTCGCGTTTCCCCAGTACGAACAGGCATTCAGGAAGGTGGTCAGCCAGGAGCAAAAAAAGGTGGGGGCAACTGCCAGTTTCCTGATTCCCTCCACTCCGTTGGGCCTGTGGATGAAAACGCACTTGTTCCCGCTGCTGGCGCCGCCGTTACTTATGGCGCTAGAGCACGGGAGGAGATTGTTCCCCAGGTTCTCCTCAAGGCCCAGCAGGTTAAAGGATTATGGGCATGGGCTCCCACCGACTTACAACGTGTAGAAAGAAGTGAAGGTGCCGGCGAAGGGATTCGAACCCTTAACCCCGTGAGAGGAGCGGTTTTTGAGACCGCCGCGTATACCGTTCCGCCACGCCGGCCAGCGTGCGATGCAGCCCTAGTGTACGCGATAAGCGCCCGATGCTGCAAGCGTTCCGCTCAAGCGGATGGGACGCCCTCATTTGCGGGCAGAGCGATAGTACTCTCCGGCAGGTGACCTTACCTCTTCGCGCAGGTGGGAGCTATGCGCGCTTCCGACAATGAGGCGGTGTAATATACCCTGCGCACTTGCCACTTGGCGCCGCCTCGCCTACAATACCGCTATTACATACCAGGAAGCACGCCGCGATTGCCCAGTATTCCCCGCAGGCTCCGGCCCAACCCAGGCCACTCAGCCCATGCCGGACTGAGGAGCGCCGATCCGAGCGCATGAGACGACAATCCGGCCCGACACCGTAGACTGGAAGGAGGCGTACGCGTGTTCGCGCGCTCATCGCAGAGCGACGCTGAGCAGCGTGCGACATACATAGCCATGAATAGACCACCTGATCCACGGCAACCCGTGACATCGCGACCGCTCGGAGGTTACCCGACTGCCGGCCCCGCGCCATCGCAGCCGTTCAACCGACCAGCGCGCTCGAGTGGAGCCCTCACCGGGCGGCCCGCGTCGATGCAGCGCCCGACGGAGCGGCCACGCTCGATGCCACTGCCCGCGCCTCCGTCGCAGCCACGGCGCCTCCAGCTCTCCGCGCTGATTGATGATCGCATCCAGTCGATCAACTCACGCGAACGGCATCGCATGTGGCTGGTCAACACGGTCGTGCTCGCTCAGGCGCTCATTACCCTCATGGTGGCTCCAGGCTATCTGATTCCGTCTGCGAACTTGCCCGTGCTCATCTCGCTGGGAGTGGCGCTAGCGTTCTACCTGATGGCGTTCCTCTTCAACCTCTTGCGTCATGAACTGCGTGTCGCCGTCTACCTGTTGATTGGCGGTGGCTTACTGGCGACCACAGCGTTAGTATTCGTGTCGGCGCTGCTGAGTCATGATAGCGCGCATACTGCGCAGTCAGCGCTGCTGTTCCTGCCAATCGTTCTCGAAGCCGGACTCTTCCTGACGCCTGAATTGACCTTGTTTGTCGCGTCAGCGGCGGCCATTGTCACCGCGAGCGCGGTCTTGCTGGCAGTCGCTTTTACGAGTGACGCCTCCGCACACCTGAGCGAAGTCTATCTGGTCATGGTCTATGCGCTCGGCCTCGAAGTCTTCATCGGGTATCTGGCGTGGCGGCTGGCGCAGTTCATCTATGAGACGGTCAAGAACTCCCAGGCCGATGAAGACCTGCGCTTCTCTCGCGCACGGCTTGCGGCCACCGAACAACAGATCAACGATCAGCGGCGTCAGTTATCCCAGGATATCGGCGCTATTCAGATGGCGGTTTCAGCCGCGCTCGCGCATGAGTACGATACAGGCATCGAGACGGTGAGCGGCGACCTTTCACCGCTCGCGTCCAGTGTCAATCTGCTCATCCAGCAGTTGCGCTCGACGAATGAGCTCGAACGCAAATTGCAGCGGATGGATGCTCAGGCGGTGACCCTCGTGGAGATGGCTGGTCGGCTTGCGACAGGGGCTGGTCCCCTGCAGCGGAACGACATGCCCGCCGATAACTCCCTGTATAGCGTGAGCGTCGCGCTGCAGCAGGCTCAGGCGTCGATCGTCACTCGCCAGGTGAATTTGCAGGAGCTTGCCGCCAGCATCGCCGATTCGCTCAAGCATGGGCGCGAGGATTTCGTGACAATGGCGCAGGAGTCGGAGCTAGCGAAACAGGTGGCTGGCCGCCTCATCTCCCTCGCCGAATCAATGGTCACCACGTCGCAGCGCCAATCTGAGTTGTTGTCTCAGGCGCGACGGGCGTTGGCGCTCGTCCTGCCGCGTGAGTTGACCGAGGCCGACTTCGCTGACGGTTTGCTTCGTGACCCAATGGCGCGTGATGGGGAGAGCACGGGTGACCTGTCCGGCCTGGGCACGCACCTCGGTATTATGCAGACGGGTCTGACGGGATACTACGAGGCGCTACCACCTTCAGACGAGGATTCCCCGAAGATCGCCCCCATGACGGCACAACTCAAAGCCATCGGCGCAGACTCGGACGAAGAGCAAGCGAGTGCGCAGGTGAGCAACGAAGAAAGCATCTCATCACTGGCGCAGGGAGAGTTGCCCGCCGGGTTGGCGGATGTGTGGCTGCTCCTCACACAACTGCAGTCGTATACGACTGCTGAGGCGCGCGCCGCCAGCACGCTGACCTATGATCTCGGCGTGCTTGGTCGCCATGTGCGCCAGACCAGCCAGGGAATGGATCGGGTCAATCAATCGATGCTGACGTCAGAGCGCGGCGCTGACCATATGCAGCGCCTCGCTGGTGGCGGCGCTTTCGACTTTGGCGATGAAGCTTTCGCTGCTGCGCCAGGCTTCGACGGCCAGGCTCAGGGATTCGCGCGACCCGCGCCGACCTCTACTGGCCTCGCGCGTGGACCCGTCCAGACGCGTCCGCTGGGTGGCGATCAGCAACCACTCGCCGAGTCTTTGGCGCTCGACGCCTCGCAGCCGCTGCAAAACGATTCCAACCAGCAGCCTTCCGTGGCTCCTGGCACACTGCGTGTCTCATCGCTGATCGATCTCGACGCCTTCGCCGGTCGCACAGGGTCGGGCTCGCTCACACTGAATGCCTTACCTACAGAACAACCTGAAGACGAGGCCTGATCAGGCGACGTCGGCCTGGCGTCCATGCGTGACGCGCCCGGGCGTAGACGCGTCTCATCGTTGGATGTATCGGCATTTCGTCGAGATGACATTAACGTAAGCTTGACTTGACCCAGTATCAGAGCTGTGTTACCCTGACGGCAATCTGGCAAACGGTCTTGCTCCCACTCGCTGGTGGGTTGGCTCCTACCGTTTGTGGATGGCTTGGCTACTTGGAGGAACGACATGGCGCAACAGCAGCAGGCGGACGAGAAGGAGTTGCTGCGACTCCAGATCCAGGCCTATGAGTTCTATTCTGGTCTGATTGACCGGGCCGTCACCAATGGCGCCCACGAGGCGATTATGCCCAAGTGGGATGACCAGCGTGCGCTCGAATACAAGCGGCTCGCTGATCAACTGCGAGAGCGTCTTGCGCAACTCGAACAGCAGTCCGCCTCAACGACGAAGGCGGGAGCCTAAGAGGCAGCGCGGTCCGCATGGAGGCCTGTGCGCTCGCGCCAATAGGCGTTCGGACGGGCGGAAAGGCTTGACAGGTGTGCTAAGGTAGGCTCACACATGACCTGCGTATTCCTAGATATGTCACGTGGGGACGGCTTGCTCGAGAAGTAGGTTGGCGCTGTTACACAGCAGATTTGTCCTGGAGTAGATGTCTCTCCCCCATTCGCGTGCGTCTTTGGTTCGAGGATGTGTGGTGTTGCGACGAGGCTGTCGTGATCGGTTCGTGGCGGAATGAGACTCGAGCGCGTATGGGCGCTCACCGATTAGGGAATGGAACGCGCGGGGGATCCGCGCAGGGAGTGTGCCGATGGCCTCTCGATTTGCTTCTACCGCCCGGTTGAGCAATGTTATCCAGATGGTCACGCTCTCCAAGCAGAGCGGGATATTGCGTGCGACGCGTGGCCAGGGTCCGCAGCGAGAGTTGGGGCAGATTCGCTTCATCGCCGGTGAGCCGGTGTCTGCATTGCTCGGGTCACTTACCGGCGGCACCGCACTCTCCGCGCTCTCGAACTGGGGCGAATGCATGTACGCATTCGATGAGATTGCCGCTGACACCGATTCGTC
The DNA here is from genome assembly GCA_036391835.1 of Ktedonobacterales bacterium. Classification (GTDB taxonomy): domain Bacteria; phylum Chloroflexota; class Ktedonobacteria; order Ktedonobacterales; family JADMIN01; genus JAKAIY01. The sequence continues at coordinate 4,747 of DASVZC010000104.1, forward strand.
CTATCCGTCGTTCCCACAGGCCCCGCAGCAGCCGCCCTCCTATGCTCCCACTCCTTCCTCCATGACTCCTCCGTCGTCTGCGGGCTCCTGGCCATCGTATGGCTACCCATCGACGAGCTCTCTCAACTCCCTCGCCGGACTGCCAGACTTTGGCTCGTCGGCCGATTCGTCGTCTCCGGGATATTTCGAGGCTGACGCCAATAACTATCCCAGCTACGGCTATCAGGGTGGCCCCGATCCGTTTGCCGCCCACGGACCATCGGGCGCTAGCGCTGCTGCGACTGCCACTCCTGCGTCGCCGCTACGCCCAGAACAATTGATGTCACGCCCGCGTCGAACTTCGCTCTCTGAGCAGGTCGATCAGCTTCCACTCGACCGCCGTGAGCGCATGGTCTTGCTGCTGGTCGATGGGCAGCGATCGGTATCGGACCTCGTCCGGCTGACTCGCCGAAGTGATACCGAACTGTATTCAGTCCTTCATCACCTGCGCATTCTAGGACTGGTACTGCTTTAACAACACCTTTCGGCAGTCATACGTTACAATAGAGACACTTGCGCGCATGGTCCCCAGTTGTATGCAGGGAGCGGCGTTTGCACAACATATGCCGCAGGTGTATGTCGCGCGCGATGTGTGTGTGACCTTTGTTGCTGTGAGCACATCCTGATCGTCCGGTTCGGCTGAGCCCAGACGAGCGGAGGAGGACGAATTCTCATGGGTCGACGTCGGTTGCGTCTGGGTATTCGATCGCAACTAACCCTCACCTTGCTGCTCGGCGCACTGTTGAGCACGAGCGCCACCCTGTTCATTGCGAACAACGCGATTCAGCAATATGCGTTGCAGCAGACACACACGCAAGAACAGGAGAACATGAAGATTGCGTTGCTCGTCTTGCAGACGCAATATGGGCAAAACCTCTCTGTCGCCTTTGATGGAAAGCTCGTAACCGACTCCCCCACGATTGGTCGCGGCGACGTGACCTCCACGAACTTCACCCATGGTGGGGAGAATGGTGACTACGGTAGGTACATTCTCAACGGGAATGTTGACTATGTGGACCAGGTACAGCAACTGATCGGTGGCTTCGTCAGTATCTATCAGTGTGCTGACGCGGTTGGCCCGACGGGTGAATGCACCCGCATCTCCACCACATTGCACTCCAACACCACCAGTAGTACTGGCTCGTACATCCGGCAGACAGGCACTATGCTTGAAACGGCTCCCCGGCAGAATATGGCGCTCAACCAGGCAGCGCCGAAAGAGTGGCTGGGCGTCGTAAGCTACGGCACGCAAGACTACTACACTGACTACTACCCGCTCCTCAATCCGCAGTCACGCCTCATCGGTGTGCTGGCGGTAGGTGTGCCACTCGACACCGTGACGGCCTTCCAGCGGTCAACGACGATTCAGTTGTTGCTGCTCGGCTTGATCATCATGATCGCGGGTGTGATCTTCTCACTGCTCTTCGCCTCGACGATTATTTCGACCCTACAGAACGTCGCGCGTCAGGTGAGTAACGCATCTGAACGCATCGGCGCTATCGCCGCGCAGCAAGCTGGTGGCTCACAGCAGCAGGTATGGGCGGTGAACTCGATCAGTAAGGCGCTGCAGAACTTCTCGGAAACGACCCGCGACATCTCACATCGCACAGACCAACTGGCGCAGATGGGTAATCAGGTGATCCAGAAGCGAGCGGAAATCTCGCCGATGCAGATCGACTCGATTCTCGCCTACATCACACGCTCGGTGCGAGACATTAGCGCCGCTAGCCGCCAAGAAGCTCAGCAGTATGATCGCATGACGAGCGCTATGCAGGCCGTTATTGAGATCGCCGAGCAGGTGGCGACCAGTTCGCGCCAGGCGACTGACAGCGTGGAGCGTCTCGATGAGGTCATCGGCGACCTGCAGCAGATCGTGGGTGTGCAGCGCATTCGGCAGGCATCCGCCGAGCCCGGTATGGAAGAGATGGAGCCGGAACTCGTCGGCGCCATGGCAGGCATGGGACAAGCCATGTCGCAGCCGTCTATGTCGAACATGGGTGGCTACAACGGCATGAATGGTATGGGTAACATGGGCGGCATGGCGCCGATGGGCGGCATGGGTATGGGTGGCATGGCGCCGATGGGTTCGCAGGGTATGGGCGGTGTGCGCAGCGACCAGAATATGCGCTTCGGTGGCGCTCAACACATGGGGCGCATGCCTGGCGGCGTTGGCGAGATGAGCAGCTTCGGCGCTCCCGCTGGCGGGCCGACGTCTGGTCAACTTGGCCAGATGGGGCCGTTTATGGGGCAGATGGGCCCGATGAGCCAGCAGATGCGGCCAATGGGGCAAATGCGTCCGATGAGCTCAGATCAGTTGCCGCCGCTCGCTTCTGGCGCGAATACGATGAATGGCTTCAACATGCTCAACCCGGCAAGTGGTCCGATGGATAGCGGCCCATTCGGCGGTCGGCGCTCGTTCGGCGGTGACGCGGGCAACGAGATGGCGATGCCTCCGCTGCCAGAATTCCCCACAGGTGGCTACCAGGGGAACTCAGCGCCGGACGTTTCGGCTCCTCCGGCTCGCACGCGTGGGGTGCGTGGTCCCGTCTCAGGCCCGCGCCCGAATGGCCAGAACGGCGCTTCTACCAGCACACGAATGCCTGACTGGCCTCCCAATCAGGACTTCGACGGCAATCGCGGACGCTAGCGCATAGGGCTGCATCCAGCGTACGCTTGAAGCGTGAGCATCCATATCGGCGCGGGCATGATGATACGTTCATCGGCCTGCGCCGATTGTGGTCCTGGTGAGGCGCTGAATTAATGGTATGTGGTCCCGCATACGTACGCATTCTTGCTTTCACCATTGACCATAGAGCCGCGTGAAAGATATTCTTCAGGAAGACGCCCGACGGAGTGAAATGGAGCGAATCCTTTGTACGAAGACACGTTGGCCCAGGTGCCACTCTTTCAAGGCTTGACCCGACGCGAACTTCAGGTGCTTTCGGCGAACTCACGTGAGCGTGAATATCCCGTCGGAGCCACACTGCTGCGGCAGGGCGAGACAGGCGTGGGCCTGTTCATCATCACCTCTGGCGCAGTGCAAGTCAGCCAGACGACATCTGATGGCGAGACTCGCGAACTTGGCGCCTATGGCCGAGGCGCTACTCTTGGCGAGATGTCGCTGCTGGACGACATGCCACGCACGGCGAACGTCGTGGCCACCGAACCCACTACGGCGCTCGTCATCCCCGTCTGGGACTTCCGCGCAGCGCTGCGCGAGGCCCCAGAGATTAGCATCAAGCTGCTCACGGTCCTCAGTCAGCGTCTACGCGCGAGCGAGGCGCATGCCGGCCGCTAGTCAGGACGATCTGGTCCAGGTTGTCGCAAAACAACGCTGCCATCGCCCCATCACATTGCGGGACGATGGCGGCGTTGTTTGTGTCACCCTGGCTGCGCTATTGTGCGCTATCGCGCCTGCGACGCAGCCATGCCGCTATGGACGCCTCCGCGCCCTGCTCGCCTGGCTGGTAATAGGGGCGCTCGCCTAGCGACTCAGGCAGATAGCCCTGTAATCGCTGCGGAGGTGGCCGCGAGGGATCTTCGGGGTCTGGCGCGCCTGCATAGGTGTCGTGCGCATACACGTAGCCCTTGCCGTAGTCCTGCTCCTTCATAAGGCGCGTCGGAGCGTTGCGCAGATGCAGCGGCACGGGATCGTTACGGGTGGCGCGTACATCCTCTTGCACGGCCCCATAGGCGCGGTAGATCGCGTTGCTCTTGGGTGCGACAGCCAGATAGATGGCAGCCTCCGCCAGCGCCAATGCTCCCTCTGCCGCGCCGATGAAATGCACTGCTTGCTGTGCGGCCATGCAGAGCGGCAGCGCCTGTGGGTCAGCCAGCCCGACGTCCTCCGTGGCGAACCGCACGAGCCGCCGCGCGACATAGAGCGGATCCTCGCCCGCCTCGAGCATGCGCGCCAACCAGTACACTGCTGCGTCTGGGTCGGACCCCCTCATGGATTTGTGCAGCGCGGAGATGATATTGAAGTGTTCCTCGCCATTCTTGTCGTAGAGCAGCGTACGTTGTTGCGCGGCATCCTCAACGGTCGGCAGGTCGAGCAGACGCGAGCCATCTGGCTGCGCGACGCTGACCCGCGCCCCAAGTTCTAGCAGGTTCAGCGCGGAGCGGGCATCGCCATTCGCCATGGTGGCGATGTAGTCCAGCGCGTCAGGGTTCACCGTGAGTCGTAGCGCTCCCAGCCCGCGCGCCTCATCGTCGAGTGCGCGCCGCAGTAGGCCGCGGATTGTGTCATCGTCGAGCGCGTGGAGCGTGTAGACGCGCGCGCGCGAGAGGAGCGCGGCATTGACCTCGAACGAAGGATTTTCAGTTGTGGCGCCGATCAGCGTCACGGTTCCGCGCTCTACGTGGGGCAAAATGGCGTCCTGCTGCGACTTATTGAAGCGGTGAATCTCGTCGATGAAGAGGATGGTACGCCGCCCTGTCGCTCGCAGCAATTTCGCCGCGTCATCTACCACACGCCGCAGGTCAGCCACGCCTGCCGTGACGGCGCTCAGAGGGACGAAGCGCGCCTGTGTGGTCTGCGCCACGACGCTGGCGAGCGTCGTCTTGCCGCTGCCCGGCGGCCCCCACAGAATCATCGAAGGCGTATGGTCGCTCTCGATGCTGCGGCGCAGCGCTCGCCCCGGCGCAAGGAGATGTTGCTGACCAACGACCTCATCGAGCGTACGCGGGCGCATGCGTTGGGCGAGTGGCTGAGCCTCGGTTGGCGTTTCATCGCGCTCAGGAGCGCCTTCACTGGGTTGGGGATGACTCGATGCGCCGCGGGTGGAGCGCTTCGCTGAGCCGGACGGCTCGGGCGCGTCTCCAAAGAGTGAGGCCTGGTATTGGTCATCCGCCATGTCGTCATTCCCTCTCGCTGGATTTCTGGGCCGTCCTGCCAGTATAGCATCAAGGCCAACGCGGGCAGTCTGCCTCGCATCACCTCTGGCGCAAGCTGATCGTCAGTAGCATGTTGAGCAGGGCGACGATGGCGAAGACGATACCCAGCAGCAGTTGACCCGCAAATGCGAGCATGAGCGCGCCTATGCCGAACAGCGCGCAGTAGTTGACCCAATACAACGGGCGACTCACCGGATAGCGCGCTCGCGGCGCCATGAACAATCCCCAGAAGACCGCTACCACCAGTGGCAGACCGATGCCCAGCGCGACCTTGGCGGGTACGCTGGTATTTGCGTGGAATCCCCAGAAACAGAATGCGGCGAGCAGGCAGAACTCGAGCAGGAATGCGACCGCGAGATTTCCCCATTTCAATGCCAGCGACATTTCAGGCATCCCCTCTTTGCACGATACCAAGCGAACCATCGGCGAATGACCGCTTGAAAGTATATCGCGCAAAGCGAAGATTGCGCAGTGACGTTATTGAAGGCTGCCGCGCCCGGTCGAAGCGGAAGGCTCGACATCTGTGGTCGTTGGGGGTTCCACTCCGCCGCTCTCGCGTGTCAACGCCGCAGACTCCAGCGCGATCTGTGTGTTGTCCACACCAGCCGTAAATGGCGGCGCTGGATGTACGAGCCTCTCGCGCCGCCATAGCCATCCCGCCAGGCCAGTCGCCAGCAGACACGGTACTCCCGAGAAGATGAAGGCGACTGGGACGCCGAAAGCCGCCGCGAGGCTACTGGTCGCGAGATTGCCAATTGGTGTCGTGCCGATGAAGATGGTCGTGTAGACGCTCATCGTGCGCCCGCGCATTTCAGGGGGCGATGACAACTGCATTGTCGTATTCGCTGACGCGGCGAACGTGCTCATCATCGCGCCAGTCGCGGCGATCAATATGAGTGTGACAATCAGCGAACTCGACAAACCAGCGGCTGACTCCAGGATGCCAAAGAGCGCCGCGGTTCCGAGCAGAATCCGTGGGGTGGGCCGGCCTCCGCGTCGCGCTAATCCGAGCGCGCCAGCGAGCGCGCCTGCGCCCAGCGCCGACGTCAGCATGCCGAACTCCTGCGAGCCCGCGTGCAGCGTCAACTTGGCCAACAGTGGCAGCAAGACGTTGAAGTTGAAGCCCATCGTGCCGATGATCGCGACCATCAGCATCGTAATGCGCAGGTTATGATTGGCCCAGATGAACCGCATGCCCTCTCCCATCGCCCGCATCCCCTTGGAGGCGTCAGCGCGGCGTGGCGTGAGGTAGAGGTCCTGTGTGCGCATCGCCCAAAGTCCGAAGAGCACGGCTATGAAGCTCAGCGCATTGAGCAGAAACATCAACGGTATACCAAGAATGGCGATCAACTCGCCAGCCACAGCAGGGCCAATGATGCGCGCGACATTGAACTGCACAGAGTTGAGAGAGATGGCATTGAGTAGATGTGAAGATGGCACCATCTCACTGACAAATGCTTGGCGCGTCGGATTATCGATTGCCGTCACGAGTCCGAGCATGAGCGCCAGCACGTAGACGTGCCACAGTTGGACGACACCAAGCATAGTGAGCAGCCAGAGCGCCGCCGCCAGGATGCCCGAGACGATCTGTGTCGCGAAGAGGATGTTGCGGCGGGGATAGCGGTCGATCAGGGCGCCGGCGAATGGGCCAATGATCAGCGATGGCCCGAATTGCAGCGCGCCCGTCACACCAAGCGCGAGTGGGTTCTTGGTGAGGGTAAGCACGAGCCACTGTTGCGCTGTACTCTGCATAAAGGTGCCAGTGACAGAGACGACCTGTCCCCACCAGAACAGGCGAAAGTTGCGAAAGCCTAGCGCCGCGAAAGTGCGGTGACTCTGTGGTTTCGGCGCATGCGCCGATGTGTTTGGTGAACCGCTTGTCCTCCTGGGATGAAGCGCCCGCGATACGAACGTCATGTCTAACCCCTGAGATGGTCGTGCGTTGCCGTGTTTTTCATGATACCAAACATTTCCCGTTACGGGAATGTATGAGCGTCATTGCTCCGCGTATGATGGCCATCTGCCTCGATGCGATGCAGAAAAGCCTCCGCAGAGAGCTCTGTGGAGGCTTTTTAAGTCTGACTTATCAGACTGATCAGAGCGTAGCCACGTAGGCCGACTGCCTGGCGCGAGGCGCTTAGGAGGCGGCGAAGTGGTTCTTGTGGTAGTACACCATGCCCTGACCAACGACACGCACTGGCTGCAACTCTTTGAGCATGATGCGCTCGCCGCACTTCTCGCAGAAGCGCTCCGTCGCGAAGTTCGTGTCGTCGCGCTGCGCCAGCGAGGCGCGCGCCGTCTTAGAAAGCTCGCCCTTCTTTGCCATGTTCTCTCGTCCCCTGTCTTGACTCTATCGCGCTCGATCGTGTCTGCTCACACTGGCAGGCGCGCCAAACGCCAGTATCTTGCTTGCTACAGCGCTGGCGCGGTTGGTATCTCTCAGTATACCATACTGCGCCAGACGCCGGAATCACGCGTACTCGATCTTACTTTCCGGTGGCCTCGTCCTCTTCGGCTGCGAGCGGAAGCGCGTCTTGCAGCATCGCATCATCGTCGTCATCGCCGAAGATGGTCGCAGCCGCCACCACCCGGTCGCCAGAGCCCAGATTCATCAGCCGTACGCCTTGTGTCGGGCGCGACGTCTGCGCCACTGTGCGCCAGTCGGTGCGAATGACAGTGCCTTCCGCCGAGACGATCATCAGATCGTGATCTTCGTCGGTCAGGATGCGAGCCGCCGCCAGCGAACCCGTCTTGTCGGTCAGTCGCGCGGTGATGACACCGCCGCCGCCGCGCCCATGCACGGGATACTCGTTGAGCGGAGTGCGCTTGCCGTAGCCATTCCACGTGACGATCAGCAATTCAGGGTTAGTGTTGTCCGGCACGGCGCAGAGGCTATTCACCTGATCGTGTCCATCCACGCGGATGCCACGTACACCGCCGCTGGTGCGTGACGCCGCACGCAACTCCTGAACCTCGAAGCGAATCGCCTGTGCGCGCTCCGTCACCAGCAACACGGTGTCATTCGCGCTGCAGAGACGCGCGCCGATCAGTTCGTCGCCCGGCTCCAGATCCATCGCGATCAGGCCAAGGCTGCGCACGACAGCGAATTCATCGAGGCTGGTCTTCTTGACTTCGCCACGCTTCGTCGCCATCACCATGTAATCGCGGGCGATGAACTTCGGCACGCAGACCACTGCGGTGATCGCCTCATCCTGGTCGATGCCGATCAGGTTGCGGATGTGATCACCTTTGGCGGCGCGACCAACATCAGGCAGGCCCCAGGTCTTCAACTGGAACACACGCCCACGATTCGTGAAGAAGAGCAGCGAATCATGATTGTGCGCGCAGAGCAGATGCAGGACGGTATCATCCTCACGTGTGGTGATGCCGCGTGAACCCTTGCCGCCGCGTCGCTGCGCGCGATATGCGGTGGTTGGCATGCGCTTGATGTAGCCGTTTTGCGTCAGCATCACGACGACTTCATCGTTTGGAATGAGATCTTCCTCGGTGAAGTCAGTGACCTCGACCTCGGCGATCTCAGTGCGACGTGGGTCGCCATACTTCTCGCGCAACTCAGCGAGATCCTGCTTGATCAGCGCGCGTACCTCGGCGATGCTATTCACGATGCGCTCTAATGCGCTGATGGCCTTCTTGATCTCGGCCAACTCATCCTGAATCTTCTTGCGCTCGAGCGCCGCCAAACGACCCAACTGCATGTCGAGGATGGCCTTGGTCTGCTCCTCGCTCAACTTGAAGCGAGTGCGCAGGTTGTTCGCGGCTGTGTCGCGGTTCTGCGACCGGCGGATCGTTTCGATCACCGCGTCAAGATTCTCCATCGCGATGGTCAAGCCATCGAGGATGTGCTTGCGGGCCTCAGCCTTCGCCAGGTCGAACTTCGTGCGGCGCAGAATGACCTGCTCGCGATAGCTGATGTAGTGCTGCAGGATAGCTTTGAGCGTCAGCGTGCGCGGCTGATTGTCGACCAGGGCGAGCACGTTTGCGCCGAAGGTCGTCTGCATGGACGTGTACTTGAAGAGCTGATTGAGCATGCTGGTGGGGCGCGCATCGCGGCGCAAGTCGATCACCATGCGTGTGCCCTGGCGGTCCGACTCATCGCGCACATCAGTGATGCCGTCGATCTTCTTGTCGCGCGCGAGCTCGCTGATCTTCTTGACGAGGTCAGCCTTATTGACCTGATAGGGCAACTCGGTGACAATGATGCTGACCTTGCCACGCTCAGTCTCTTCCGTGTGGGCCTTTGCCCGCACGATGATGCGCCCGCGACCAGTCGTGTACGCCTGCCGGATACCCTCACGCCCCTGGATGATGCCACCAGTGGGGAAGTCTGGTCCACGGATGATGTGCATCAGGTCTTCAGTCGTCGCGTCGGGATTGTCGATCAGGTAATTGATGCCATCGCACAGTTCGCGCAGGTTGTGCGGCGGAATGTTCGTCGCCATACCCACGGCAATGCCAGCCGCGCCATTGAGCAGCAAATTGGGTAGCCGCGCGGGCAGCACCACCGGCTCGGTGCTGTGGCCGTCGTAGTTGGGAACGAAGTCTACTGTGTCTTTGTCGATGTCAGCGAGCAACTCAGAGGCGATCGTCGACATCTTTGCTTCGGTGTAGCGCATCGCGGCAGGCGGATCGTCGTCCACGGAACCGAAGTTACCCTGCCCGATCACCAGCGGATAGCGCATATTCCACGGCTGCGCCATACGCACGAGCGTGTCATACACTGCCACATCGCCGTGGGGGTGGTACTCCTTCAGCACCTCGCCGACGATACCGGCGCACTTGCGGGGCGCGCGGTTGGACTGCATCCCCATCTGCTCCATCGCATAGAGCACGCGCCGATGCACAGGCTTGAGGCCATCGCGCACATCGGGCAGCGCCCGACTCACGATGACGCTCATCGAATAGTCCAGGTACGCGCCCGTCATTTGTTCGACGATGCCTACTGGCTTGATAATACCCAGCTCCATGCGGGTAATTTCCTCCTCTGGCGCGAGCGCACCGTAGGTTCGGCGCGCAGTGTGCTCTACCGCACATCACCAATCGTTTAGACATGCAACGCGCGACACAATATTGTGGTCGCCGCGTGCCGTCACACGGGTGTGTGGACGTCGATGGATGTGCCGATCTGATCGCTCATGTCGCGGCGTCTCTATCCTGTCTAGTATACCACATAATGGGGCTCAGACCGCATAGCATCTAGGATGAACGCCCTATCGATGGCTGCCGACTCGCCCCATTTCCCTTTCCTTCGCAGGGCGCGAGAAGCGGCGCCTGAGCGTGTTTGGCCATGTGCGAGTTACGTCACATAGAATAGAGACCATAGGGAGGTGTGGTTCATGCTGGATCGTCCAAGGGAAGCGATACGTCAGGCCCCGCGTGGTCAAGACGCCATTTGGTCGCGTCGGCGCGACATTGCGCTGTCGATCGTGGGCTGGGCAGTGATATTTGGTGGCGTCTTCTGGCTGGCGTCACACGTCGTGCATACGCTGTTGATGCTCATCATCGCGGCGTTGCTCGCCTATGCGCTAGCGCCTGCCGTGACCATGCTGCAACGCCTCGTGCCGAAGTGGGTGGCCGTAGTAGCCGTCTATATTCTCGTGTTGGCTGTCGTTGTTGGTGTCTTCACGTTGCTCATCTCAACGGTGGTCACTGAGGTAACGGCGCTTGCACGCCAGGTGACTTTAGTTCTCTCCCCCGACCAGGCGAGCGCATCGTCGCCAATTTACCGGACACTGAGCCGCCTCGGGGTCTCATCTGGCCAGATCAGCGCCGCACGAAACTGGGCTACAGCACAGCTTGCGGGCGCGGCAGGCGTAGCGGCTCCGATTCTCACGGGGGTGTTGAATGGATTGTTGGATTTCGTTCTCATCACCGTGCTGAGCATCTATCTGCTGCTCGATGGTCCGCGCGTCGTCCGCTGGTTGCATGGCGAATTGCCCGTCGGACAGCGGCACCTCGGAGGGTTTCTGCTCGATACGATTGAGCAGGTGGCTGGTGGGTACATTCGAGGCGAGCTCATTCTTTGCTCGCTGATCGGCGCGCTCGTTGCGGCGGGCATGTTCGTGCTGGGCGTACCGTTCGCCATTCTGCTCGGCGTGTTGGCGTTCTTCTTCGAGTTCATCCCGTTCCTGGGACCATGGATGTCTGCCGTCGCCTGTGTGATCGTCGCCTTCTCGCAAGGGTGGATCACGGTCGCTCTGGTGCTCGTCTACTTCGTGGTGATTCACATTCTCGAAGGCTATGTCATTGGTCCCCGTGTTCTGGGGCGCTCGCTGGGCTTGCACCCTGCCATCTCGATCGTAGCGTTGTTGATCGGTGGCGAGGTCTTGGGCTTGTGGGGCGCGCTCTTCGCGGCGCCGATCGCTGGCATTTTGCAGGTGCTGCTTTCGACGTTCTGGCGCGAATGGCGTGAGGCGCATCCGACGCTCTTCCCTGAGGACCATCAAACAGATGAGCAATCGTCGGTGACCGCGACTTCTGTGACCGCCACGACCGTCACCTCGACCAAGGTGGCCGAAGCCGATAGCGTCAGCGGCTGACCTCGGCTATCGCGACTCGTACGCCCGTCTCTACCAGCCGTCTTGCCGTTGGGGCGGTTGGGGCGATACGATAACTGGAACAGCAGCGCGTATCGTTGCCACTTTGTAGCATGCGCGTCGGAAAAGCGAAGCAGGTCAGGGCAAGAGCGTTCACTGGCGCCGAGGGAGACATAGCGTGCGGGTTGTTTCATTGGGCAGCGGCAGCAGTGGCAACGCGCTGGTGGCGCAGGCTGGCTCAACGGCTGTGCTGTTGGATGCTGGCTTCCCCGTGCGCACGCTCTTGAGCCGTCTGCGCCAGGCCAACATCTCGCCCGAGCAGATCAGCGCAATCCTGCTGACGCATGAGCATCACGATCACGCCTGTGGCGCGACCGCGTTCGCCAAGCGCTATGGCGTCCCGCTCATCTCGGACCCGCGTACACTCGACGCCGTGCTCTCACGGCCCGCGCGCGGACAATCGGAGCCGACGATTGCGCCTGGGAGTATTGAGCGAGTGGAAGCGCATGTTGGTCGCGCTGTCACGGTCGGGAACCTCCAGGTACGCTGCTTTCCTGTCTCGCATGACGCCGTCGCGCCGTGTGGCTATGTGGTTTCGTCGGGCGCCTGGCGACTATGCTTCATCACGGATACGGGCATGGTCAACGAGCCAATCCTCGAAGCGATGGCAGAGTCGAGCCTGTTGGTGATTGAATCGAATCATGACAAGGCGCGACTGCTGAATGGGCCGTATCCGTGGCATCTGAAGCAGCGCATTCTCAGCCCGACCGGCCACCTCTCGAATGACCAGACAAGCCAGGCGCTGCTGCAAGTGTTGGATGATGCGCCGCGTTGGGTCTGGCTGGGCCACCTCAGCCGCACCAACAACACCCCTGACCTCGCTCGCGCGCATCTGCGGGAATGTCTACGTCAAGTCGGGCTACGCCACATCGACCCGCAGATTACTCCCC
>DASVZC010000105.1:0-34424 GCA_036391835.1 Ktedonobacterales bacterium
GCTATCGAGAGCCAGCGCGCCGTGGCAAGCGCCGCATGGAATGCTTACGAACGTGAGCGCGAACTCGACGAGGCGCTGCTTCGTGGCGAACTCGACCATGTACGCCGACGCGCGATTCGTGGTCGCCGCTTGCCAGTGGCGCCGTCAGACGCAGCCGAATCTTCCGTGCGCAATGACGATTGCACACCGCTGGCGATGGAGGAGTACGAGCGGCCCAAACGCAGCGCACAGGGAGCCCGCTATCTGGCCGTCGCGTTGGCGGCGCAGCGAGAGGTGGCGCGCCTGCAGGGACTTTATGCCCGCCTGGAGCCCACGGAGCGCAACGTGCAAATCACCATCAGCAGGCGGCCTGATGGCCCAGAGAATAGCGCACCGCCAGCGCACATTCACGCGCAGGGCTTGGAGGATACGGAGGCGCGCGACGATGGATGACACCACACAGGAGCAGCCGCTGGCGCTCCAATGGACTCTCAATCCGGTCCAGTGGGCGTTCGTCCACAGCGCGGCGCGGTTCACGTTCTACGTCGGCGGCATCGGCGCGGGCAAGACCTTCGCCGGAGCTGCGCGCTCAGCCCTCCGTGCGCTGGAAGACCCCGGCTCACTCGGGCTGGTCGGCGCCCCAACCTACGCCATGCTGCGCGACACTACTGAACGGGCGCTCCTGGCCGCGCTGCCACGCCAAGCGATTCGTAGGGTTGCGCGCAGTGAGCGCAAGGTGCTCCTGCGCAATGGCTCCGAGATTCTGCTGCGCTCACTCGATCAGCCCGACTACGCCCGCGGACTCAACCTCGCGTGGTTCTGGCTGGATGAAGCGCCACTGTGTGGCTACTACGCCTGGCAAGTGCTGAAAGGACGACTGCGGCAACCTGGCCACACCACCGCGGCATGGGCCACCGGAACTCCACACGGCCGCGACCAGTTCGCCCGCGACTTCGAGTTTGCCCCGCGCCGCAGCCACGCGCTCTTTCGCGCCTCCACCTGGAGCAACGAGCACAACCTGCCGCCCGACTTCATCAGCGACCTCGGCTATAGCGGAGCTTTCGCGCAACAGGAGGTATTCGGCCAGTTCGTCGCCTTCGAGGGGCTGGTCTACACGCTCGACCGCTCGGCCGATGGCGTCGTACGCGACCCCGCGCATTGGGGACATAGCGACGCGGCCCACTGGTCGCGGGTGATCGGTGGCATCGACTGGGGTTATACCAATCCAGCAGCGGCGCTCGTGTTCGCGCGCGATGGCGATGGCGCCTTCTGGCAGATCGCCGAGTTCTACCAGCGCCGCGCCAGTCTGGAGGAGACGCTACTGCCCGCCCTTGTCACGCTGACCCGCGAGCATGCGGTTGAGCAGTGGTATTGCGGGCCGGACGAGCCTGAGCATATCGAGGCGCTGCGCGTGGCTCTCGGGCGCGCGGGGCTTCGCACGCGGGTAGACGCCGCCGACAACGCCGTGCGCGCGGGCATTCAGACGGTGACATCACTCCTCGCGCGCCAGCCGGACGGGCGCCACGGCCTCTACATCGCGCCGACGATGACGCATACCCTCGTCGAATACGACCAATACCGCTATACCACCGCCGCGACTGGCCGCGACCCGGCCGAACAGCCCATCAAGCAGCATGACCACGCGCTCGACGCCACCCGCTACGCGCTGCACACCGAACGCAGCCGCCTTCGCGCCGCCAGCCTGACGGACACCTGGCTCGCCGACCTCAAACGACGCAGAGGAAATCCGCCCGCTACAGATAACCTTTTGACGCCCGATTGGGACTCTCTATGATAGAGAGGGTTTGAGCGCAGAGACACATGACGAAGCGCCCCAGCAGCCATTGTCGCTGCTGGGGCGCCTTATCGGTGAGCGCGTGACAGGTTACGCGATGACGAATTCGCCTGTGCGGCTCAGCGTCACCTGATCGGGGCCGAGGCCCGGCGGCAGCAGTTTGGCCTCCTGCACCGCGCGGTTGAACGCCTCGTCGCTCTCCATGCCCAGCGCCCGCAGCACCGGATTGTGCACGGCGCTCATGTGCTTCTCGCGCGTCTGCATACCCGCGCCAACGACAGCGCGCAAGAAGTTGCGCGCATTCGGAATGAGGCGCAGCGCAGGCATACGGAAGCCAGCGAACACCTCTTCCATCGTCTGGAGGGTCAGGTCAGGCAGATACTTCATGTAGATCAGCACGATTTCGAGGAACATACCGTGGTGCGCGATTTCGTCTACACTCACCACCCGGAATGCCTCAGCCGCGCCAACCTCGAAGCCACGCTCGCGCTCCTCTGGGGTGCGTTTAGCGGTCAGACCATACTCCTCGCGGATGCGGGCGTTGGTCTCCTGATAGTTGAAATAGGTCGCGCGCTCCTGCACCATCGCGTAGATCGCCGTGCCGAGGGGCGTATTCGCGCCCGCATGGTTATTGATGCTCCAACGCTGGTGCTCGCCAATTCGGCCGCAGTACTCTTTCAACTGCTCCTCGGTGCGCGCCCCAGAATGCAACAGCACGAGTTCCCACGCGACGCCGTGCTTCATCTCTTCCGAACCCCACTGCAACTGCATGTTGCGGCGGGTGCGGTCCACACGGAACATCTCCAACCCGTTGAGTACGTAGTCACCTACATACTCCTCGATGCCAAGGAATCCCTCGATCAGATTGATGGTCGTCTCACTCAGCCGATGCCCATACTCCTGCATTTCCTTGAATGGCAGGTCATGCCAGGGCGACCAGCGGCGATTCTTCATCGCCTTGCCAAAATAGCGGACAAACGCGGCGTGGCACTCTTTTTCGATGGCCTGCTGACGCGCCTTCAGCGTCCAAGGGCCAAGGTGCACCTGTGGATGTTGCAGCAGATAGGGCGGACGTTCGGTATCGGCAGCGGCAGTCGACAGCATAGACGCCGACTGCGCGGAGTCATCTTCCTGCGTGGGAAGCGCTCGCGGCATTTCGTTCATGTCGTTGCTCCCCAGTGGAGAAATTGGCTGATTTTCGGGATTCGTCATGTTCACATTCTAGCGCAATGCGTAGCTAGTTAACAGATGCTTGCTTGAAAGGCTCCTTCCAACCCCCCAATTCTCTAAGATTTCCTAATAGTTCCTAATAGATAGTACGCGCTAAAGGTCCTATTGGTTCAGATTTCATGGAATATTGCCGCAGACGAATAGACGGCGATCCGCCCCAAAATGCACATCGCGCCTGGGGGCGGATCGCGGTTCCAAGTCCAGCCAGTCTGGAGTTAACCAACCGTTAGCTAATTGGGGTATAGGTGATGCGCAGGAACTCATGCATCGGATATTTGGCCACCTGCTCCTGGGCATCTTCGAGCGAATCTGCGCGCATGACGGCCCAGATTCGGGTTGCCGGGGTAGCGTCCTGAACGTAGACAGCTTCCAGCGCGCCTAGCTTCAACTGATCATCGACATACGCGCGTTCAGCGGGCACGAGCGCTGCCGCCTCCTGCCCGCGTTCCGGTGGAACGACAACATCCACTGTCAACATGAACCGCATGTGACCAACCCCCTCACCACTTGCAACCAAGACGCCACATAGACGGCTACTGCGCCACCTGCGCTCCGACCAATCCCGCCTCGCCTACCCGTACCGGCGTAATACGAACGACAGCGTTGTAATCGGGAATGCCAGAGGCGAGGTCACAGACGCGCCGCCGAATCAATGGATTGCACTCCGGCCAGAATGCCTGAACGTTGCGCGATTTGATCGCCGCAATATGCACGCCGAAGTCGAGTGAGGCGCCGTTGTCGCTCTCGACCCGCACCCGGTCGCCCTCACTTACGCCAAGCGCCTGCGCATCCTCCGCTGAGAGGAAGAGGGCGTCACGTCCGGCTCCTGTGTTTGGGTCTGTCTTCTTGTGAATCAGGCTGTTGAACTGCTTGCCACGTCGCGAGGAAAGCGCGAACGTTCCTTCGGGAAGCCGCAGTTCTGGCGGCTGCAAGGCGCTGAAATGGCCCTTGCCATCTGGCGTCTTGAACTTGCCGTCGACATACAGCAGTGGCCCGCCATACTGGATCATATCGCCCTGCTTGCGGAGGTTCTCGACGCCCGCATACGTGGGATTCACGCGCGCGATCTCTTCGCGAATGGCCTGCGCGTCCGTGAACGTCACTTGTCCTTTGCGCTCAGGATGCACACGCGCGGCGACATCCTGGAAGATTTCCCACTCGCTGCGCGCCTCGCCCGGACGTGGGCCAGGAATCTCGGGCGAGAAGATGATGCGGCGCTCGGTGGTCGTCTCTGTGCCACCACCGCGCTGTTCATAGCGCGTCTGCGCGGGTAGCAGCACGACGGTATCCGCCGGGTCCACTAGCATCTGCGTCGTCACATAGATGTCCTGATGGACACGCAGCGGTAACTTCGCCAGCGCCTCGCGCACATACTCCGGGTCGGGCAGCACTTCGAGGAAGTTGCCACCACTGGCGTACAGCGCGTCGAGTTGGCCATCCCACGCTGCGTCGATCATCTCAGTCGCACGCAGCCCCTTCCACGCTGGAACATCGAATCCCCAGATGTCGGCGATATGCTGTGCGTCCGATGAGCCAACCGCCGCGCCTCCCGGCAACGCGTCTGGCACAGCGCCGACCTCCGCGCCGCCTTGCACGCCGCTGTGACCGCGAATCGGCACAACGCCGCACTTGGGTTTGCCCAGCCAGCCCTGCGATAGCGCAAGATTGACGATGGACTTCACGCCGTCCACTCCGAACGTGTGCTGGGTAATCCCCATACTCCAGATAAAGATACCCGTCTCCGCCTGGTGGATCATCTCGGCGAATCGCTGCATGTCGGCGCGGGTCGAGCCGCTGAATCGCTCCAGCATGTCCCAGTCTTGCTGCGCCACCTCCGCGACGACCGCATCCCAGCCAGTCGTGTGCGCGTCGATGAACGCGTGATCCACCCAATCCTGCTCGATCAGATACTTCAGCGCGCCGTTGAGGAAGGCGATATCACCGCCCGTGCTGACCTGATAGAACTCGTCCATCAGCTTCGTCCCCAGCAGCGCGCTCTCCGGGGTGGACGGCACCCAGTAGCGCACCATCCCCGGCTCGCGATAGGGGTTGACGACGGCGATCTTGGTCCCCGCGACCTTCGCCTGATGGAGGTATTTGGTGGCGACAGGCTGATTGTTGGCGATGTCGCTGCCGATAAAAACCAGCAGATCGGAACCAATCCAATCGCTGTAGGAGACGGACGACGCGCCTACACCCAGCGTCTGCTTCAGGCCCACTGAACTTGGCGAGTGACAGACGCGCGCGGCGTTGTCCACGTTGTTCGTGCCGATACTCCGCGCCGCCTTCTGCGCGACATAGTAGACCTCGTTGGTCAGGCCGCGCGAGGTGAGGTAAAAGGCCATGCGCTCCGGCGCCGTCTGGCGCAGCCGCTCGGCGATAAGGTCGAGCGCGGCATCCCACGTGACGCGAGTAAAGCCCGATTCGCCCTTGCGGCGCACCATCGGGTAGGGTAACCGGCCCAGGTCGCGCAGTTCTTTGCTGCTGAGGCTGCGCAGACCCTCGACGTCATCGCGCAGGCGGATCCAGGGCATGGCGTCCATGGTGTTGAGCTTGAGCAGGTTGAGCCGAATCGTGCAGAGGTGCACGCTGTCAATCGTCCAGTCGCGCATGCCCGTCGTGCCCAGCGCACAGCCATCGCACACGCCGCGATTGAGGATGCGCCAGGCGTAGAGAGGATGCCGGCGGTTGTCCCATGCGGTCTGGAGCATCTCAGTGAAATGGTGCGGCTTGGTCTCGCCAAGGCCAAAAGGCTTCCATCCAGCCCACAGCGTCGGATTGATCGGCGACTTTGCCATCTAGACTCTCCCTGGCGCGGCGGCGCGCATACACGGCGCTGCCATTTGATCCCCCCAGGGCGTCTGCGCCGCTCCCTTCATTATACGCTAGCAGGCGTACGCGCCAGACCGTAGCGCGCAGGCAGCCCAAGCGTCCGCCGATTATGCTCGCGCGTCCACGCGGGGCAACGCGAAGGAGAATTCGCTTCCGTGGCCAAGTTTGCTCTCTACCCAGAGGCGACCACCGTGGCGGTCGATGATTTCTTTGCTGATGTGCAAGCCAAGCCCTAGCCCATAGCCCGAGCCACTCTGCACCTGCATCACCGGCACGCGATAGAAGCGGTCGAAGATGTGCTCTGTCGCTTCTGAGGGAACACCTGGCCCGTGGTCGTGGACCGTAACAATGCATTCAGTCTGGGTCACACGCGCCCGCACAAACACAGGCTCGGTCGCGGGCGAGTATTTGATCGCGTTCGAGAGGAGATTTGTCAGCACCTGATAGATGCGCTCAGGGTCTGCCTGCACGAGCAAACGCTCATGTGTCGGTGCGCTGAACCGGATGTGACGGTGGCTCAACAATTCCTGCTCGCCGATGACCTCAGCGCAGACATCGACCAGATCAGTTGTCGCCAATTTCAGCGGCAACTGCCCCTCGCGAATCAGTGACACATCCAGCAGATCGTTGATGAGTCGCTCCATCCGTGTGATGGACACCTGCATACGCTTCGCCTGCTCGGCCTCTTGCGACTCGCCGCTTGCCTCCAGTCTGCGCGCCAGCAATTGCGCGAGAATCTTCAGCGTGGTGAGCGGCGTCTTGAGTTCGTGCGAAGCGATGCCGACAAACTCATCTTTCTGGCGCTCCAGTTCAAGGATTTCGGTAATATCAGTCACGACCGCGATGGCGCCCGCGATCTTATTGTGGGAGTCAAACCACGGTGTGCAGCGGGTCAGCGCCTGAATGTCCTTGCCCGTGTCGCGACGATGAATCACGAAGCGCGCTTCGACCGGACGACCCTCCACCCGCGCAAAGTAGATCGGCTCACGCTCCAGCGGAATCGGCTCACCATCGGTTGTGCGAATCTCGAATGGCACGTCTGGGAAGTCTGAGCGGCGCGCGGTCACTTCGCGCGGCAGCCCGAGCAAGCGAGCGCCGTAGGGATTGACTCGCATCTCATCGCCAGTGGCGTCAGTGACGAAGATGCCAACATCAGTGGAGTTGATGATCGTATCGAGTTGGGTCGCCATCGCGCTGCCAATCGCCAGCGCCTCCTGCGTCTCGATGAACAGTCGCGCATTGTCGATAGCCACGGCGGCGCGCTCCGCTAAACCCAACACAAGCGCAATATCGCCATCAGAAAACTCATGCTCAGGGCGTCGCGCCAGATAGATCGCGCCCAGGGCGTGCATGCGCACAACGAGCGGCGCGCACAAGCACCAGTAGCCCGGCTGTTCCGTGTCGTCGCCATCCGCTGTTAGTGGTTTTCGTTCGAAGATCGGCCTGAGTAACCTGACGCTGCGGCCTACCGGGCTTCCACTGTCAGGCGCCGCCTCAACGGTAGTGTCGAGACGCTCGACCAACTGCGTCAGCAGATCGTTCGGGCCGCCGCTGGAACGTGTCTCCACCTTGCTCAATTGCCCGTCGTCGCCGAGCAGATAGACAGCGCACGCGTCGGCTAGCTCGGGGGTAAGCAGATCAGCCAGGCGCTTGGTCGTGGCGCGGTAGTCGAGCGTTGCATTGAGTGAACCGCTGGCGTCATTGAGCAAGCGCAGCCGTTCGTGCGCGCGAACAGCGGCATCGTTGGCTCGAGTGCGCTCAATCGCCAGCGCAGCGCGAATCGCCACGAGTTCGATCAGGCGAACATCTTCTGAAGCAAAGCGATCAGGCTCACGCGCGCCCACATACAGCACGCCAATCACCCGCTGGTCCACCATCAGCGGAACCAGAACCGCCGAAGAGAGGGCCATGATAGCGCGCAACTCGTCCGGGATATAGGGGGATTGCCGTATGACTTGTCGAATGTCTGGGACATAGTGGGTACGGCGACTCACCATCACCTCACCCATCAAGCCTTGGTCTACCGGGAAGCGCACCTTATCCTGCATGTGCGCGCCTGCCCCACTGGACCCACGAACCGTCAATCGCTGCCCGTCTTCATCGACGAGGAAGATGGCCACGTTTTCCAGTCCCATCTCGGTATACATGCCATCGAGCAACGCCTGGAGCAGATCGTCGAGTGGAAGTTGTGAGAGCGCGATGTCGCCCACGGCTTCCATTACACGAAGGCGTCGCTCCGCCTTGGCGGCCTCCGCGGCGAATGCCCGACGCGCAGTGTCAGCGTCAATACGCGCATCTGGCTCGGCGAAAGCATCGGAGGCAGGTATGATCAACGTGGAGCCAACTGGCTCTCCCCGAAAGACGATAGGCCGCACCGAGCAGCGCCCAACGACGGCATGACCATTGACACGACGCCACTCGCACGCCGTGAGCTCCTGTTCACTTACCGCATCAAAAGCGTTTGGCGAAAAGAATGGCGCACACTGCGAAATATCTATGACACGTCGATCGAGCAGGTCGGTTTCCGCACAGCCGAGCATACGCTGAAAGGAGTCGTTGGCGAATTGAATGCAGCCATCGCGATCAACTACACACACCGCCTCGGCGAGCGCATGCGCCGTCGAGCGCCATGCGTCGAGGTAATCTTGTAAGGCCCTCAGCATATCAGAGGATGACATCATCGAAGGCTACACCCCAGAATCCATCGCCCACTGATGGCGCGTCGCCAGGACGCTACCCACGCCATCGCGTTCTTGCTCATCTTTCGCTGTTCGCTAGCGCCCGATACCCCGAGACAGAGTCGCCCTCCGCCAGCGTCACCATGGACGCGAGGGCTTCGGGCGCGAACAGCATCTCTGGCAGGCTTCCGCTGCGAACCTGTGACGCCAACCAATGTACCTCGCGCCATGCCAGTTGGTAGACGGACAGCGATGCCTCGTGGCAGTCAATCGCCGCTTCCAGGTCTGCCGCGTCGAGAATCTCGACGGCTCCGTGCTCGCTCGCTATGATATCCAGGTACAGATCATCATGCCACGGCACGCCTCTATGGTCTACCCCGTGACGCGAACATACGTCAATGTACCACTGGACGAGGCGCCGCTGAGCGTCATACATAGCTGTCACGGTATAGCGCTGACTCGCTTCCCCGTCACGGTAGAGCTGCAGCCAGCGGAAACCGTCATCAGCCAGCAGCGTCTGCACGCCCACGATCGGCTTGTAGAGCGGCTCGCGCACCCGCTGGAACGTGTACAGCGACGCGACGCCACAAAACGCGGGCGCCTCGACCCGCGCCGCGATGAAGGAGTGCGCTTCCACACGCCGCCAGTTTGGGTGATCAGCATACTTGCGCTTCATGCGTCACTGCCCCTTGGGCTGCGTGAGATGGCCCCCAGCGGCGCGGCGTAGACGATCCCATAGCGCCAGTCCCAGTCCCTCGCGCGGGAACACATGCGCCAGCAGCACATCGCATCCCCGCCGGTCGAGCGCGCGCAACGCGGCGTAGAGGCGCCGAGTGTGCTGATCGAGCGCGCCCGCAGGCCCGAGTGATTCCACAGCGACACCGAGCGCCACCAGCGATGGAGCCTCATCATCAGTTGTCAGCGCGCCGACCCGCAGACCATCTGCCAGAGCGTGTCGAGCGCCCACCAGCACAGCGTCGCGGCCCGCGTCGCCCATGGCATCGTAGACCAGCAGCCGGGTACGCGGAGCATAGTGACGCTCCATCTGACCAGGCGATTTCGTGACGCCTGCGGCGCCAGCATCGCTTCCATCACTCACTGCGCGCTCCGCTGGCCCCTGGATCGTCGGGAGCACCTCGCGCAACTCCTCCAATGTGACGCCGCCTGGGCGCAGCAGGCGTGGCGGCGTGGTGGTCAGGTCGAGCACACTGCTCTCTACGCCAACAGCGCAGGGGCCACCATCGAGCACAGCCGCGATACGGCCATCGAGATCAGTCAACACATGCTCAGCCGTCGTCGGGCTGGTACGCATGAAGCGGTTGGCGCTCGGAGCGGCGACGGGAACACCAGTGGCGCGCAGCAGGGCGCGTGCGACGGGATGCGAGGGAAGCCGTACGCCAACGGTATCGCCACCAGCCGCGACGATGGGTGGAATCGCGGCGCCACGCGGCAACACGAGTGTCAGCGGGCCGGGCCAAAAGCGGCGTGCAAGCTCCCAAGCAATCGGTGGAATGTCGCGTGCGACACGTCCCATCTCATCGATCTCCGCGATATGGACGATCAGCGGATCACTGAGAGGGCGCTCCTTCGCGACGAAGATGGCGACAACCGCATCAGCGTTGGTGGCGTCGGCTCCCAGTCCGTAGACGGTTTCCGTGGGAAACGCAACGAGCCGCCCGGCTCGCAGCAGCGCAGCCGCTCGCGCGATGGCTTCATCGGCGCCATTGTGCGCGGAGCCATCCGCAGACGCCGATAGCCGCAGCGTCTGCTCGCTCTTGTCGCTCCCTTCGCCCATAGTTCTGCCTTCCCCAGGACCCCCACCCGCCCATGAGTCCGGGCAAGTGGACCGTGATGCATGTTCGCCATATCTCAACCGTTACAATCAGTGTCGCACATAGCATACTTTCCGCACTTTCCGCCGGAGCCGCCAGCAGTGATATGCTCTGCTGGCGCCGCCGATTTGGCATGAAGGCGTTGCCCTGCGCCGCCGGGTGGGTGTATAGTAGTGCGCGATTGCTGAAAAAATCATGGAGAACGCTGCCCTGAACGCGCTCACGAGCGGCGCTCGTGGGGCGCGTTGGCGAGGGGGAGATCGTTGACCAGACAACTCCGCCTGGCGTCCGGAGTGCAAACCGACGTAGGACGCAAGCGCGAACGCAACCAGGATAACGTTACCAGTTACGTGCCAACAGATCCTGAAACTCTCGCAGAACGTGGCGCATTATTCGTCGTCTGCGACGGTATGGGTGGACACGCGGCAGGCGAGGTGGCGTCAGAACTGGGTGTGAACACCATACGTGAGGTGTACTTCGCATCGCAGGGCCAGGATGTCATCAGTTCCATCGCTCAGTCCGTCAAGTCGGCGAATGACGCTATCTATTCGCTGGCGCGCGCCCGCACCGAATATAGTGGCATGGGCACCACCTGCGTCACGCTGGTCATCGCGGGTGGGCGCGCCTACATCGTCAATATCGGCGATAGTCGCGCCTATATCATTCGCGACGGCGACATGCGGCAGGTCACGCAGGATCATTCCTGGGTCGCAGAGCAGGTGCGCATTGGGCTGCTGACAGAGGAACAGGCGCGGGTACACGCGCATCGCAACGTCATTACCCGCAGCCTGGGTACGCAACCCAACATCACCGCCGATCTGTTTGTCGAGACACTTCGCGACGGCGACCGCGTGCTGATGTGCAGCGACGGGCTGCACGGCTATGTGGAAGAAGCGGCGATCAAGCAGGAAGTCCTTACGCAGTCCTCGGCGGACGAGGCCGTAAAGAACCTGATCGACATGGCCAACGCGAACGGCGGCCCAGACAACATTTCAGCAATCGTTGTGGATATCCTCGAAGCGCCAGAGGTGTCCGGCCCGATTCCACTGCCGGACAACGCGGACGAACCGATCGAAGAGGGCGCGACACAGCCACTGCCAGTCCCGGCTAGCGTCACCCCTGCGGCTGCGGCTGCGGCTGCTGCGACGACGACAGCCACCACGACAGCGCTTAAGGCGGCAAAGCCCGCCAAGCGTGTCCGGCGACGGCGCGAACTCTATGCGTTGCGCTTCCTGGAAGCCGTGGCGATCTTGCTGGTGCTCTTCGCCGGATGGTACGTCGCGTTTGGCCCACTCGCCGCACAGCGCGCCGTCAATCAGCAGGCGCAAGATCGCCTCACCTCGGCGCGACGTCTCATCCAGCAGGCGAGTTCACAGCCGCCCTCGCAAGCGTTGACTGCGTTGGCCCAAGCTCGCACTCTGGCGCTCACTGAGGCGAATGACACAGCGATCGACCCGTCTGTAAAATCGCAGGCACAGTCGTTGCTGACGCAGGAACTCGCGCCCGCTGTCCAGCAGGCGTTGCAGCGCTACAATACCGCCGCGCTCATCGTTCCGGTGAAGGGAACGAGCACGGTCCCATTCAGCATCTCCTGCGCCACGCCCACCTCTAGCGCTCCGACGGCCATTACCTCGATGTCTGGCCTGGTTCCTGTCTCAACGAGCGCCGGTAAGCCCGCGCTCGTCTCTGGACAGCAACCAATCTACTTCATCAGCGGTGGTTCACTGTACGAAGCGCTGATTCCGGTGGACGTGAATAACACGCCGACGGCTGGCACGACGTCCTGCGCGCTGGTAGCGGTAAAGGGCGTTAGCTCGTTCCTCTCCATCGCAGCCGACGGAGCCACCGCCTATGCGTTGGCGCAAGATGCGGCAGGCGGCTATAGCGTCATCTCGGTGGAGACCGATCCAGTGGTCAATGGCGCTCCCACGATGAAGACGACGACCCTCTTCACTGTGCCAGTCACGCAGGAGACACCAACGCACCTCGCCGTCGCTGGGGCCAACTTCTTCGTTAGCTACGCAAGCGGCGCGACAACACCGTTCGGCGTCTGGCTGTTCAATGGCCAGCCCAAGACGCCCGGTGGCCCAGCGACCTCTGCCCAGACGATCAGCCTTCCGGCGGCGGCGGCGAGCCTGTTGGCCGCGAACAATTCGCTGTACATCCTGCTGAACAATGGAGCCATCGGCCAGCTCGATCCGACGCATATCTACGCGTCGCTGGCAGTCGTGGCGCAGCCACCCGCGGCAACGATCGACCCATCGACGTACACATCCGCGACGCCAGTGCCGACCGTCCAGAATACCGATGCGACACCAACATCCGCTGTGACCTCGACGCCTACGATTGGCGAGGTGTTCACGGCTGACGCGAATCTGGCAGCCGATCCACTGATGCCTTCGCATGTCTTGCTGAGTGATCCAGCGCACGATCGAGTGCTTGGACTCGGCACCAACACGAACGCGCCAGGTGTGACGCTGCTCAGCCAGTATGTCTACAGCGCGCCGATTGCAAACGTTGGAGTGCTGGCCGTGACAGGCTCTGGCACGACGCTCAACGCCTTCGCATGGAGCGATGGAAAACTGCTGACGTTCCCAGTCCCGGAGTCGACGCACTCGTAGGTGTCGCTCGACGCACAGTCAACCACTCGCCCCCAGGCTCCATTGCGAGGCTGGGGGCGATGTCGTATGGCTGCGATTCAATTCACACGTGCGGGGGACGCGAGCGTGTGTCGGGCTGTCCAGGCGCGATTGACGTATACGGCGTGTACGACGCCGGATGTATCGGAGCCATTGCGCGACCTTGCGCCGCGCCGATCAATCCGGCGAGCGTACCCATGAGGAGACCAGATACCGCGCCGACGATGCCAACTCCCCCCGCGACGATCAAAGTGGCGAGGCCAACCGAAAGCGACGCGTTGGTCTGGCCAAACGCGGCTGTTTGGGATGGATTTAGGTGACGCGCGGCCTGATCAAAGATCACAGTGAACGCCGCTCCGCCGCTGATGAACGCGCCCAATGCGCCCGCGAGCAACCCAGCGAAAACGCCCGAGTGGATACGCGCTGTGCGCCGCGACGCCAGCGCGCCCGCCACGCCAGTCAGCGCGAGCAGGGCGAGAAAGTGCGCGCAGTCCCATCCCAGCGGCGCGCCAGACCCGCTCCCGTGAAGTGAGAACTCGCCGCCCGACATAGTGGTCGTGGCGGCGAAGGCGCCAGTCTGCCATTGCGCGATGGCGACGCCAACGCCAAGCAAGCCCAAGAGCAGCCCGAAGATGACGCCGTACCGTATCGCGGGATGTCCCACGTCCTGAGTGACCATGACCTCTCCCCACTGCTCACGCAACCACATCACGAAGCGTACTGCGTTACCAGGGGAAGCGTATCATTTCGATGTTAAGAGCATGTGAAGCGGCGCGCGAAGCCATAGCAACGCAGGCGTTGAGGGAGTAATGCGCGCATAACGCGGCTCAGGGGGAAGTGGCGCCCTGGATTTACGCGTTCTCGCGGCCAAAGTAGAGATAGGCTATCCAGCCAACCATGCCGATAATGATGATGATGAACGCCCAGGTGTCCTTGTTGCCGCCAGCCACGCGCCGCTCAGGCTTGTAGAGGTCATTGAGACAATACACAACCATCGCCACATCAATCACCAGAACGATGAGCGGAAGGATAATGAAGAGAGGATCGCTCGGCGGATGCACGCGCATGATACCGTCTCCTTGGCATTGGACACCTGGCGTAGAAGCGCTTCGGTCTACCCACAGGCTCATCGTACTGCGCGCCAGGTTGCGTGTCCAGTGCGCGTGAGGGTGTTGTGATGGCGCGCAGGCGACTGGAAGGCGACTGGAATCGGCAGGCCTCCGCACAGCTAGGCTGACGGATCGCGCGACGTGTCGTACACTAGGGGATAGGCCTCATCTCATCCGAATGAGTCTTCTCGCGGCCAGCGGCAGTCATGTGCGCCGCGACACATTACCATGTTGACGTTATGAACTTCAAGGAGACGGGACTCGTGGCATCACGACGGTCCACTAAGACGACGAATGGCGCGGCGGCCCGTTCGCCTTTTGCGACGGCGCTCCGCAGCGCGACTTGTGGCTCACTCACGGCGAAGGCAGTGGGTGAGCGCGTCACCCTGACGGGCTGGGTCGCCCATCGCCGCGACTATGGCAAGCTGATCTTCATCGACCTGCGCGACCGCTTCGGGCTGACACAGGTGGTGTTCGACCCGGAAGGTGATGAAGGCGCCAAGAAAGCGCATGAAGTAGCCAGCGAGGCGCGCCTGGAATACGTTCTGCGCGTCGAAGGCATCGTGCGTCGGCGGCTGGAGGGCAAAGAGAATCCCACGTTGGCGACAGGTGAGATCGAAGTGGAGGCGCTGACTGTCACCGTGCTCAATGCCGCCAAGACGGTCCCTTTCCCCATCGCCGACCACGTCTCCGCCGATGAGGCGCTGCGCCTGAAGTATCGCTATCTCGATCTCCGCCGCGACACGATGCGCAAGAACATCGAACTGCGCCATCGCGCCGTCAAGTTCATCCGCGACTACATGGATGAGCGCGCCTTCATCGAAGTCGAGACGCCGATTCTGACCAAGAGCACGCCAGAAGGCGCCCGCGACTATCTTGTGCCGAGCCGCCTCTATCCTGGCGAGTTCTACGCGCTGCCCCAGGCGCCGCAGCAGTTCAAGCAGTTGCTGATGGTAGCTGGACTCGACCGCTACTTCCAGATTGCCCGCTGCTTCCGCGATGAAGACCTGCGCTCTGATCGCCAGCCGGAATTCACCCAACTCGACGTCGAGATGTCATTCGTCGCCGAACAGGACGTGATGGGCCTGATCGAGGAGATGCTGATCGGGTTGATCCAGAAGACGACCACGAAGCGCATCCAGCAGACGCCATTTCCGCACCTCACCTTCAGCGACTGCATGGAGCGGTTCGGCACCGATCACCCCGACCTGCGCTTCGACCTTCCGCTGCGCACTGTTCCCGCTGAGATCGCCAAACTCGGCACGTTTAAGGTCTTCCACGACGCTATCGAGAAGGGCGGCGCGGTCAAGGGCTTGCGCGTGCCAGGGCAGGCGCACCAGACGCGTAAAGAACTCGACGCGCTGACCGAATTCGCCAAGAACCTCGGCGCGAAGGGACTCGTCACGCTGGCGCTGCTGCCTGAAGGCCCGCGCTCACCGCTTACGAAGTTCATGAGCGAGAACGAGTTGGCCAAGCTCGTGACCTACATGCAGGCCGAAAAGGGCGACCTCGTGCTCTTCGTCGCGGATAGCGAGAAGGTCTGCAACGATGTGCTCTTCCGCGTACGCGTGAAGATGGGCGAGCAACTGAACCTGATCGACCCGAACGAGATGGCGCTGTGCTGGGTGGTTGACTTCCCGCTGCTGGAGGTCATTGACGATAACGGCAAGCAGCGCTACCATGCGACGCACAACCCGTTCTCAGGCATGCGCGACGGCGAAGAGGCGATGCTCGACACCGACCCGCTGGCCGTGACTGCCAAGCAGTATGACATCATCTGCAACGGCTATGAGATCGGCGGTGGCAGCGTCCGTATCAACGTCCCTGACCTGCAGCATAAGATCTTCGAGTTGCTGGGCCTCGATGAGGAACAGATTACCGAACAGTTTGGCCACATCCTCGAAGCCTTCGAGTATGGCGCGCCGCCGCACGGTGGTATCGCGCTCGGCATCGACCGCCTGGTGATGCTGCTGGCTGATGGCGACACCATCCGCGACGTGACGGCCTTCCCGAAGATGCAGAACGGGCAGGATGCGCTGATGCGCGCCCCATCGCCTGTGACGGAAGAGCAATTGCGCGACCTCAGTCTGGCGCTGCGCCTGCCTGAGAAGGAAAAGCCCGCAAACTAGCGAGCAACGCACGACACGCAGAGGGTTGGGGACATGTTCCTCAACCCTCTTGCTTTTGTAGAAAAGGATTGAGAAGCCATCCTGACAAGCGTTGTATCAAACGACCGTGAAATGAGCATATACTCGCTTGTTTCTGCGTGAGACTCGCATCTAAAATACGCGCCATCAGCAAGCGTCGCCGCTGGAGCGAGCGCATGCGTGACTTGTTGCTTCACATGCCCGTCTTGACCACTAATTCCTGGCGCAAACGCGTACGAACGAAGGACGGTGAGATTCCCGCCTAAAAGAGACGCGTATCCAGACTGACAACTTGATCACGGTAGTCATGGCGTTCACAACTGCACGCGCATGGCACGCCTGACAGTCAGGCGTCGGCGCGTTCACAGAAGGAGATTGGCACGATGGAGTCCATCCCTTTGCGTCGGTTACTCACTCGGACATTCAGGTCTTGCATCTACGCTCTCGCTGGGCTTGCGCTCATGCTGGCGTGGCTGGTAGGCGTCGCGCCTCAAGTAGAGGCTGCTTCGAGCGACCCGCAGGACCCCTCAGTCGCGCTCGTTACCTCCACGGTGGCGCCTCCGACCGAAGCGCAATGCAACGCGATAGGTCGGCGCTGCTTCAATCCCGCGGCGATGGCTGGCTCCTACGATTATGCGGTGCTGCACGCAAACGGCATTGACGGTCGCGGCACAACCATTGCGCTGGTTGACTCCTTCGGAAGTCAGACGATCGCCAGCGATCTCAACAACTTTGACTCCGCCTTTGGTCTGCAGCACCTGTGCGGCGAGGCCAACTATACCTGCCAGCCTGGCGACCCAACGTTCAAGATTCTCAATGTACAGGGGACTCCGCCCACCACTCCACCACCGCCAAGCAACGGAACGGGTCAAGAGGCGCATAACCTCTGGGCGATTGAAGTCTCGCTCGATGTCGAGTGGGCCCATGCGACCGCTCCGATGGCGAACATCCTGCTTGTGACAACGCCAACCGCCGAGACACTTGGCGTGCAGGGCTACGAGCAGTTCATGAACGCCGAGCAGTATGTAATTGACCATCACCTGGCGGACGTAATCTCCCAGAGTTTCGGCGCGGGTGAAGGCTCGTTCCAGAACGGACTCGCGGCGCTGGAAACCTTGCGCCATCCGTTCGTCTCGGCGCAGGCAAATCATGTCACGGTCCTTGCCTCAACGGGGGACAACGGCACCGCCAATATCCTCAAGGAGCCGGTCAAGAGTCCTGCGCTGATCCCCTATCCAAGCGTCGGTTGGCCAGCCTCTGATCCGTTGGTGACCGCTGTGGGCGGAACATACCTCTGCACTGATACCACGACAGGGACGACCGTAGATACCACCTCACCACCAACCCGCCGATGCGGCGCTGGGAATCGCGAGGTCGGCTGGATCGCTAGCGGCGGCGGCTACAGCATCCTCTTCCCACGCCCGGCGTACCAGGACACTTTGCCAGCGGGTAGCTCGTACGTTGGGAGTTCCATCGGAGCGCCGGGCCCCAACAGCAATATGCGTGGCATTCCAGACGTCGCCTACCAGGCGAGCGCGCTCACTGGCGTACTCGTCTATGACGCCGGTGAGGGTGGCTGGTTCATTGTAGGTGGCACCAGCAGTGGTTCCCCGCAATGGGCCGGATTGGTTGCGATGGCTGACCAGATGAAGGGCAGCGATATCGGATTCATGAACCCTGCGCTCTACAGCATCGCCAGCAATCCCGCGAAGTACTCTGCGGACTTCCACGATGTCACGACTGGAAACAACCAGATCGATCCCACGATCCCAGGCTACTCGGCCTCTGCAGGCTGGGATGCGGTGACGGGCCTTGGCTCGCCTGACGCCGCCCACCTGCTGCCTGATCTAGTGGCCGCAAGCTAGCTAATTGCTCATTCAAGTCTGATGTTGACAGGGCCGGGTAATGTACCCGACCCTGTTCTCATATGGGCCGTCTGCACAATGGCGCCGATTGACGCTGCGACCGATCGGCTTGCGCGTCGCCGCCTGCCTTGACAGCGATACGGCGTCGGCATACAGTCCCAGTACAGTTCGATCTGCCGCGCCTGCCACGCAAATTGGCCGCGCTCGTGCGCGGATGAGCAGCGCTGTTCATCCTCCACTGCGGCGGCGAAGGGGACACAGATGCTTGAATCGCGCATCATCGACGCTGTGCGAGCCATCGTCGGGCCCGAGGGCGCCATCACCTCCGAGGAGGAGACGCGTACCTACGAATCCGACGGGTTGGCGAGTCTGCGTCAGAAACCTGAACTGGTCGCGCTACCCACGACAACCGAACAGGTGGCGGCGCTCGTGCGACTCTGCCACACCGAACGCATCCCGTTCATCCCACGCGGCTCAGGCACGGGACTCTCCGGTGGCGCGCTGCCCGCGCCTGGAAGCATCGTGATTGCCCTCTCACGCATGCGCGACATCCTCTCGATTGACCTTAAGAATCAGCGCGCCACTGTGCAGCCAGGCGTCATCAACCTCTGGGTAACGCAGCGTGTGGCGCCCCAGGGCTACTACTACGCGCCTGACCCCTCCAGCCAGCAGGTGTGCTCCATCGGCGGCAACATCGCTGAAAACTCTGGCGGCGCGCACTGCCTCAAATATGGATTCACCGTCAACCATGTGCTGGGCATGAAGGTCGTGCTGCCCGATGGTGAAGCGCTCGACATCGGCGGCCCCGCGCTCGACACACCCGGCTACGACCTGCCCGGCATCTTTGTCGGCTCCGAAGGCACACTTGCCATCGCCACCGAAATCACCTTGCGGCTGATGCGCAAACCCGAATCTGTGCAGACGGTTCTGGCCGCGTTCCATCACACCGACGCAGCCGGAGAAGCGGTATCAGACATCATTGGCTCGGGCATCCTCCCCGCCGCGATCGAGATGATGGACCGGCTCGCCATCGAAGCCGCCGAAGCCGCCGTCCACGCCAACTACCCCAACACCAACGCCGTGCTGATCGTCGAACTGGACGGCCCAGCGCCCGAGGTGGCCGAGCAACTGGCCCAGGTCGAGGCCACCTGTCGCGGACTGGACTGCGTTGAGTTCCGGCTGGCGCAGACCGACGAAGAGCGGGCGTTGATGTGGAAGGGGCGCAAAGCCGCGTTCGCCGCCGTCGGACGCATCAGCCCGAACTACATCGTGCAGGATGGCGTCATCCCACGCACCGCGCTGCCGCAGACCTTGCGCGAGATCGAAGCGTTGGCCGCGCAGTACGGCGTGCGGGTCGCGAACGTCTTCCACGCGGGCGACGGCAACCTGCATCCACTGGTGCTCTACGATGAGCGCGATGAAGGAGCCGAGCAAAACGCCGAGCACGTCGCCGGCGAGATTCTGCGGGTCTGCGTGGCGCATGGTGGCAGTATTACCGGCGAGCACGGTGTCGGCGCCGATAAGAAGATGTATATGCCGGTAATGTTCACCGAAGACGACCTTGCCACACATCAACTCATCCGCTGCGCCATCAATCCAGACAATCTGTGTAATCCCGGCAAGGTCTATCCGACGCCACGCTTATGTGGCGAAACGCCCGGCCACTACCAGCCGCATCCCGTCGAACTGGCGGGCCTGGGCGAACGCTTCTGATCCGTACACAGCCTGACCAAGCAAGGAGAAGTGTGGATGGACGTGACCGCGCAGGCGCTGGAAACCACGCTCGCAACCCTCACGCCGCATGTCCGCCCAGCCAGTGATGCGAACGCAGTGGCTGGCGTACGGCCTCGCGTCGTCGTCGAGCCAGAGACGGAGGAGCAGGTCGCAGCCATCCTGCGCTATGCCAACACTGAAAGGCTGGCGGTGATTCCCTGTGGCGGAGCCACACAGCAGGCCCTTGGCACACCACCCACGCGAGCCGATATTATTCTCAGTCTCGCGCGGCTGAATCAGATCATCGAGCACGCGCCACACGATCTGACGCTCACAGCGCAGGCGGGCGTGCGATTGGTCGATCTGCAACAGGCGCTAGGCGCGGCGCATCAGTGGCTGGCGCTCGACCCACCCCTCAACGCAGGCGCAACCCTCGGCGGCCTCATCTCCACCAACGTCTCGGGCGCGCGTCGGCTACGCTACGGCGGCGTGCGCGATCAGATTATCGGCGTACGTGTGGCGCTGGCCGATGGGACGATTGCGCGTGGTGGCGGCAAAGTCGTCAAAAATGTCGCGGGATATGATCTGCCCAAGCTCTTCACCGGAGCGCTCGGCACACTCGGCGTGATCCTCTCCGCCAATTTCCGGCTCTATCCACTGCCAGACCACAGCGCAACCGCGCTACTGGCCTCAGACGACCTCAGCACGCTCGGCGCCGTGGCGCTACGCATCCTCGCCGCGCCACTCACACCTACCGCGCTCGACATCTCTTCGCCCACCGCATCCGGTGAACCCTACCTGCTGGCCGCGCGCATACAAAGTGGCGTGCGCGCTTCGGTGGATGAGCAGGTGAGCGCCATCTGCGGCGCGACCATTGCCACTGGCGCTACGATACAGCCCACTCTGACAGGCGACGACGAGGCGCGCTTCTGGGATGATCGGCAGGCGCCCTTCACCGCACGCCCCGCCGATGGCGACGCCATTACCACCACTATCAAGGCGAGCCTGCTCCCTACCGATGTCGTCGGCTGGCTAACGGAGCTAGAAGCATTGCGCACGAACGGCTCGCTGGCGGCGCCCTGGCAGGCGCACGCGGGACATGGGCTGATCTTCGCGCGTTTGACGGGAACACCGCAAGCGGTGATAAGCGCCATCGGCGACCTGCGACATGCGGCCATACAGCGGCACGGCAGCCTTGTCATCACTGATTTGCCCGCCGCACTGGTGGACGCTATTGACCCGTGGGGGCCGATTCCCGCGCTCTCGATCATGCGCAACCTGAAGGCGCGCTTCGACCCAAATGGCATCCTCAACCCTGGTCGCTTCGTAGGAGGACTCTAAATCAATGGAGAATCGGCAGGACACGACCAATCCCGCGCCAGGGTTCGATGCGCACAACGCGCCCGATCCAGAAATCATCGCCGACTGTGTACATTGTGGCTTCTGCCTGCCCAGTTGCCCCACCTATGCGCTCTGGGGTGAGGAAATGGACTCGCCGCGTGGTCGCATCCAGTTGATGAAGATGGTCTCTCAGGGCGAGATCGGCATAACAGACTCGGTGAAACGACACTGGGATCAGTGTCTCGGTTGCATGGCCTGCGTGACAGCCTGCCCATCTGGCGTACGCTACGACCGCCTGATCGAGGCGACGCGTGCGCAGATCGAGCGCCAAACGCCACGCAGTGGCGGCGACTGGATGATCCGTGAGATGATCTTCGCCCTGTTGCCACATCCCGAACGCATGCGGCTATTCTTGCCAATGCTGTGGGCCTATCAGCGACTTGGCGGCGCGCGGCTGATGCAGTCGTCGCTCGCCACGCGCCTACTTTCGTCGCAACTCCGCGCGATGGAGGCGATGGCGCCACCCGTCGACATGGAAACGCACGAACCGCTGGCCGAGGTGATTCCGGCGCGTGGACAGGTGCGACGGCGTGTGGGCATGCTGCTGGGCTGTGTTCAGCGCGTCTTCTTCGAGGAAGTCAACGCCGCGACTGTCCGCACACTGACGGCTGAGGGCTGCGAGGTGATCATCCCCGCGAAGCAGGGCTGCTGTGGCGCCCTCTCCATCCACGCGGGCCGCGAGAAGGAAGGGCTTGCCTATGCGCGCAAGCTCGTGGATGTCTTTAGCGCGTGGGACGTGGACGCAATTGTGGTCAATGTCGCTGGCTGCGGCTCCAATATGAAAGACTACGCGCACCTACTGCGCGACGATCCGCGCTACGCTGAGCGCGCAGCCGCGCTCTCCGCCAAAACACGCGACATCGCAGAGTTCCTGATGGAAATGGAGCCGCTTGCGCCACGAGCCGCCATCGCCGCCCGTGTGGCCTATCATGACGCTTGCCATCTGGCGCACGCCCAGGGCATCCGCCGTCAGCCGCGCGCGTTGCTAGCGACCATCCCCGGCCTGGACGTTGTATCCCTGCCTGAGAGTGACATGTGCTGCGGAAGCGCTGGCATCTACAACCTTGTCGAGCCGGAGCCAGCAGCGGCCCTGGGCGAGCGTAAAGCGCGTAACGTGCTGAGCGTTGAGCCAGATGCGCTCGTCGCCTCCAATCCGGGGTGTCTGCTCCAGATCTCGGCGGCGCTACGACGCTTCGGCGCGGACCTGCCGACGCTGCATCCCATCGAACTCGTAGATGCTTCAATACGTGGCATCATTCCACCTGCGCTCGCGCGCGTTGGAAAAGGTGTCGCACGCATCAGCAACTGACCAGATCACCACAAATATGGCAGACTTTGTGCGGATGGTCAGCTACTCCGCGATGCGCCACATCGCCAGACGTCCAAGAATTCATGGTGAAGGAGACTGAGCGCATAATGGGGGGAAACAATGTTCGGAGCCCAAAAGACGGCTCGAAGGATAGAGCCATTGGTCACGCAAATGGCGCGGAACAGGCGATATTAGCTCATCTGCCACTTCCTAATGTGCTCGAAGCGATGCCAGGCGCAGTCAGCATCTATGACCACAACGGAAACATCGTCCTGGCCAACTCTGCGGCGCGCAAACTGTTTGGCGATGGCGACCCCACGCTCATGCACGCCCCCGTCGATCACCGATTAGCCCGACTCTCTCCTCGCGATACACAGGGTGCTTCGGTATCGCTGGAAGACTGGCCCGTGTCTCGTTTGCTGCGAGGCGAGACCATCTCAAGCGATCAGCCAGTAGATCAGTTCTTCACGAATAGCAGTGGCGACGTCCTGCTCGTTCGTATCAGTGGCGCGCCAATTCTGGCGCCCGATGGGCAAATTATAGGCGCAATATGCAGCGTTACTGACATCACCGAAGAGTGGCGCCGCGAACGGCAGCAGACCGAGATGGCGCAACGTGAACAGGAGGCGCGCGCTGCATCCGAACGCGCAGCCCGCGAGTTGGAACGCCTGCAAATGACACTCGACGTAGCGCTCATGCGCTACTCCCTCGATGATCTCCTTCAAGAGTTGCTCAAACGTGCGCGTTCGGCGATCAAAAGCGACACCGCTACCCTGCTGTTGACAGATGAATCGGGCAATGCGCTGCTGGCGCGGGCATCGATTGGCCCCGACAATGAGCTGCTAAGTCCCATCCGGATTCCTTTTGGCCGCGGGTTCGCTGGCCGGATTGCGGCGACGCGCAAACCCTACGCCGTCATGGATACCTCGCAGGTGGAGGTGACCAGGGGTTACCTCCGCGAGCGCCTGAAATCGGTCGTCGGCGTACCGCTCATCGATGGAGACCGGCTGCTGGGTGTCCTGCATGTTGGCTCGGTGAGGCAACGGGAATTCAGCCCGAGCGATATCTGGCTCTTGCAGCAGATCGCTGACCGCGCCACGCTCGCCATCGACCGCGCACAACTCTACGATGCGCTACAACGCGCGCACGCGCAATCTTCAGCGCAGGCTCGTCTGCAAGACGCATTGATCGAGGCGCTGACAGAGGGCGTCATTCTCTACAGCCCGACAGGCTCCACGTTGCTCGCTAACAGCGCCTATCGCCGTATGCTAGGTGTCTCTGCTGACGGTCAACAGCTAGAGAACGACTTTGCGCTACGCGGCAAAACAGTCGTGCCACGTAACCTCGCGGGTGAAATCCTGCCGAGGGAGCAGTGGCCAGCAGTTCGGCTCATGCGCGGCGAGGTGATCGACAGCCAACACAGCCAGGATATCTGGCTCCGTGGCTATGATGGTCGCGAAGCGCTCTACGCCGCCACCGGCAGCCCGGTCACTAACGAGCAGGGCGCAAACATTGGCGCGGTCATGGTGCTCCGTGATGTCACCGCGCACCGGCAACTCGAACTAGAGGCCAAAGCGCACTCGGCAGAACTCGAAGCGATTTTTGAGACGATGGTGGATGGCCTGCTCGTGCATGCCCCAGATGGGTCTATCACACGGGTCAACAATAGCTCACGCCAACTGCTTGGCATTCCGCCTGATATCCTGATCGATGCGGCTGAGCCATTGGACATCACGCGCTACCTCACGCTCTATGACAGCCAGGGGCACCCCTTACCGGCTGACCAGTGGCCGATGTCACACGTGCTGCGCGGCGAATCGCTTGCAGGAGCGCAGGCGTCACCTCTGCGAGCCAGAACGACGGATGGCCAAGAAAGGTTGCTCGATTTCGCGGGCGCTCCCATGCGCGGCTCTGATGGCGAGATACTTGGAGCAGTGCTCGTAGCACGCGACATGACGGACCTGCGCGCCCTGGAGCGCCGGACACAGACTGCACTGGAAGCGCTGCTCGATATGGCGCAAGCAGCTGTTACGGTGGTCGGCGCAAACGGTCAGGCGCACTCGTTTGGCCAGGTAAGCAAGCGACTCATCGAATTGACTCGCGAGGTATTGGGATGCCAGCGCGTGAGCATCACCGCGCGCAACCCAGATACCGGCGCTCTCCATGCGCTGGCGGTGACAGGACTCAAGCCACACGAAGAGAAAATGTGGTGGAACGAGCAAATCGCCGCCGAGCGCCAGGGCCAGCGGCTGGAAGACATCCCTGCGCCGGTTTTCGCTCAAGAACTGCTGCGTGGCCAGATCGTACAGATCGACATGAGCCAGCCGCCATACAATACCATGCCCAATCCCTACAGTATCCAGACCATGCTGGTCACGCCGATGATGATGTCGCAGCAACTCGTTGGCTTCATCGCGCTCGATTACGATGGAACATCTCACGAATTCACCGAAGATGAACTGCGCCTGGCGTCCGCTGTATCTACCCTCTGCACACTGGTCATCGAGCGCGACCACATGCTCCACGAACAGGCGGCAGCCGATGCGCAGGTGCTCGCGCTCGAACAGGCCAACCATCGCATGAATGAGTTCCTGAGTATCGCTGCGCACGAACTTCGCACGCCGATCACGGTCATCAAAGCAAACCTGCAAATGGTGCGGCGACGTTCAGCGCAAGCAAACCCAGCCGGTGCTTCTAGCGGGCGCAACGACGAACTACTCATCCGGACAGAGCGCTCGCTGACGCGCCTGACGCGGCTCGTGGATGACCTGCTCGATGTCTCGCGTGTGCGCGCGGGCAAACTGGAGATGCGTATCGAGCCAGTAGACCTGGGTGATGTGCTCACCGACACCGTGGAAGAACAGCGACTCGCCACAAACGACCGCGTCATCGAACTGGACGCGTCCGCGCGCGGTCACGCGCTTGTGATGGCTGACCCGGAACGCATCGGGCAGGTCATCACCAACTACCTGACCAACGCGCTGAAGTATTCCAATGCGAAAGCGCCTGTTCGCGTATGGCTCGAAGTCGACGGCCAGAATGCGCGCGTCTCTGTCGAAGACCAGGGGCCAGGTATCTCGCCAGCCGAGCAAGAGCAGGTGTGGGAACTCTTCCACCGCAGCGCGAACATAGAAGTACTCAGTGGTTCGGGTGTTGGCTTGGGCTTGGGGCTGCATCTCTGCAAAACCATCGTCGAACGGCATGGCGGCGAGGTCGGCTTGAAAAGCGAGCTTGGTAAAGGGTCCACGTTCTGGTTTACACTGCCTTTGCGGACGACTACCGAGGCGTAGCGGCGAGATGAGCACGTAACGTCATCGCGGGGAAACAGGAGTGCGGCATGACCTCGAAAGATGTAATTCTCCAGGCTGAGGCAGGGCTCCATGCGCGTCCGGCGGCGCTGTTCGTGAAGGCGGCCAGCCGCTTTAGCTCCAACGTCACCGTCCACTTCGGCGAGAAGAAGGCCAACGCCAAGAGCATCTTGCAGGTGCTAGGGCTCAATGCGCGGCAAGGCGCATCCATCACCATCAGCGCGGACGGCTCCGACGAAGCCGAAGCCGTCGCCACCCTCAGCGACCTCGCGGCCAGCGACTTCTCCACAGCGGAGTAGGCAGGCTCGCGACAGGCTTTGGTTGTGGTGTTGGCGTGAGTGTACTAAGGCCGACGAGCACAAGCGCCAGTCCAGTCCCCGCGAGAAAGGAACCGTAAACCACATCCGAACTGAGGAATGGCCAGGAAAACGACAGACCAGTACTGATACCAGGCGTCACTACGATGATCATTGCGAGGCTCACAAGCGCCAGGACACCAGCGAAAGTGGCTGCCCGATCGCGCCTATGCGCTGTGCGCATAAACGCAAGCGCCAGACTACTCAGCGCTACTCCAAGGATGAAGAGCAGGAACACCCACGTGAGCGCCGTTAGCGAATCTAGCTGCCCACTATCCAGCACCGTCCAGGGGCCATAGCCTCGTTTGGGAAAGACATAGCTCGGATCATCGAGCTTGTATACGTCAAACCACGGAGAGAAGAACGCGACAAACACCAGCAGGTTGCCTACAAGCATCAGACTCAGTCCGATGCGGCGTCGCGACAGGCGCCTGTTCGTAGACTCACCTTGGTTGGCTGATTCAGGCGAGACGGGAGGGGAACCAGACAAAGTGTTCTCCGTTCATTGGCTGTGGAGCGTTCATTAGAAGCGGTCTGCGCTTGCGCCCTCACTCAGTGATCGCTGGCGGCGTCAGCATCCCTTGCTCGACCATGCGCACGAACATCGCGGCGATCTGCTGGTGCGTATAGGGGCCACCGGGCTGATACCACTGCGAGAGCCAGTTGCACATCCCCAGCAGGCCAAAGGTAGCGATTTTCGCATCGATCTCACGCGTGAAGACGCCTGCCGCCTGTCCCTCCTCGATAATCTGCTCGAAGTAGCGCTCATAGACTTTCTTGCGCACCACAATCTCGCGCGCGAATGGGCCTGTCAGATGCGGGTGCTCGCGGTAGAAGACCGTCATAGCGGGCGAGCGGTTCGCGGCTACTGTGGCATGATGGATGATCGCGCGGCCCAATTTTTCAGCGGGGGAC
Source organism: Ktedonobacterales bacterium (assembly GCA_036391835.1). Lineage (GTDB taxonomy): Bacteria > Chloroflexota > Ktedonobacteria > Ktedonobacterales > JADMIN01 > JAKAIY01. Next base: position 27,109 of record DASVZC010000105.1, read on the forward strand.
GCGGACGACGCAGCGATCTCAGCGAGCGGCTCCTCACTTGCTGTCAGCACCGTGAGGTAAATGTGACGTAGGATGTCTTCCTTGTTTTTGATGTGGTAGTACAGCGCGCCCTTGGTCGCTCCCAGTCGCTCGGCAATCTCGTCGAGGCTCGTCGCGCCAAAACCATTGCGCGCGAAGAGTTCCGCGGCTGCGGCGACGATGGCCTTCTGGGACAGCCGCACGCGTCGCGCCGGTTTTGACCGCCCGGTATTTTTCTGGGGCGAACGCGCCGACGACTCGTCAGCAACCATACCAATGCCTCTTCTCATTCGCGCCTACCTGCAACGAGGATACCGAACGCAACAGTCCGCTGTCAATGGCATGCAGTTGCACGAACTGGGCCGCTCTCCTCACCATCATACCGCGCGCTGTGATGAGTTTGTGATAACGGGGTTGACATGCCACATCACGTTGTGTATCTTTCTACCAGTTGTTCAAAACTGTAACACAAGCTCCTCAAGCCACTGCTGACGACGCCGTGGTCGCAGTCAGGCAGTTATACGAGCGAACGCGCGGCGCACGTCCTATCGAGAACGTCTCAACCAGTACCAGGAGCATCCTCGCTATGGCTACAGTCACTGCGATGCAAAGCGAAGAAGCTGTGCTTGCGCGCATACGCAAACAACAGATGATTGAGTCTGTCGAGCATATGAGCCCGCAGTATCTCGAAGGCATCAAGCGTATTCTCACTGTCTCCGCTGATACGGAGCTGATCAGCGCGCCAGCCTACTACCACGCCGCCGTGCATGCGCCCTCGCTCAACGCGTTCGGCTCGGCGGTGTCCATCATCCAGGACGAGCTTGCCCACGCCCACATCGCGTATCGCCTGCTGCGCGACCTCGGTGTGGACTCCGACGCGCTCATCTTCGAGCGCGAGCCGCGCCAGTTCAAATATCCCTATGCCTTCGATGTGCCGCTGGATAGCTGGGTCGAGATGATCGTCGCCAATGCGTTCTACGACCGCGCTGGCTATACGCTGCTCGGCGATGTACACCACAGCACGACGTTCGGCCCGTGGAAGCGCGCGCTCGTCAAGGTGGACAAAGAAGAGACGTTCCACCTGCGCCACGGTGAGCAGAACATGCGCAAGATCAACCAGACTGCCGCTGGCCATGAAGAATTGCAGGCCGCCGTTGACTGGATGTTCCTGCTGACCGTCGAGTGGTTTGGCCTGCCCGACAACCTCAAGAAGCACACCGAACAGCTTGACTACGGCTTCAAGGGCCACAGCAACGACGAACTGCGCCAGATCTGGATGTCCACCGCCATCCCGCTGTGCGACGAGCTTGGCCTGAAGGTTCCCGCGCACTACGACGCCGAGACAAAGAAGTATGTCGTTCACGACCCCTTCCCTCGCCACTTCGACGCCAAGGCGAAGCGCTGGGAGGACGCTTGCACTTGGGATGATGTGATGCGCCGCTGGAAGGCGCGTGGCCCCGCCAACGAAGAATTCGTCGGCATGGTGCAGCGCGGCAAACGCGAAATGCTGCGCTTGCTGGAGCAAGACGCATGAGCGCCGAATATCCCTCCCTGCGCACGCATCCCGCGCAGGACCCGACCTGTCCCGCCCTGTGGGATGCCCTGCGCGACGTGACCGACCCCGAGATTCCCATCAGTCTGGTCGACATGGGACTCATCGTCGCGGTCACCCAGCAGGACGGTGTAGCGAACGTCACCATGACCCTGACGGCGATGGGATGCCCCGCGACCGAGTTCATCACCGACGACATTCGCGCGCGATTGCTCAAAGAGCCGGGCGTGCGCAAGGTGGAAATCGAGATCGTCTGGGACCCCGTCTGGAGCAAAGCGCGCCTCAGCGATGAGGGCGTAGACATCATGCGTATGTGGGGGATTTCTGCATGAAGAACGCGCAACAAAAGACCTCTACGGCGCCCGCTGCTGAGGCGACGCCTGCGTCGCCCGCGATCCCCCGACGCGCCGCGCTGAACGAGACGAAAGTGTGGCAGGTCTACGCGCGGCAGAAGTATGACGAGCCGCTGCATGAGATTGGCGCGATTGTCGCCGATGATGTCGAGCTCGCCAAGGTCTACGCGCGCAGCATCTACGATGAATTCGCCTGGATCGAGATGGCGATCATTCCGCGTGACACGATCGTGACGGTTATCGCCTCCTAGCTCCTAGAAGGCGCCTGGATTCTGAGGGTTTCTATGGTAAGCGTTGCCATCGATAATGCGGCGCTCTTTGACGTGCTCTCGTCACTGGCTGACAACAAACAACTGCTCGGTCGGCGCTATGCCCACTGGAGCAACGGCGCCCCCTCGCTCGAGGCCGCTGTCGCCGCTGCCGCCATGACGCAGGACGAACTGGGACATGCCCGCACGCTCTATCCACTACTCGAACAATTCGAACAGGGACGCGCCGATCCCGCGCAACTCGACCCCATGACACGCAACGCGCGCTTTGGCGTGACTCGGCTCGACGACAATTTCATCGGCTGGGCCGACTTCATCGCCGCGAACTTCCTCCTCGACACTATGATGACGACCTTCTGCGCAGCCGCGTACGACTCTACCTACGAGCCACTGCGGGCGAGATCGCGCAAGATGGCCCAGGAGGAGCGCATCCACTTCCTGCACGCGGAAGGTTGGGTCGCGCGGCTGGCGAACGCTGGCGGCGCGGTGCGAGCCAACCTCGAAGAGGCGCTGAACCGCTGGTGGGAGGAAGTGTTGTGCTGGTTTGGCCCAGACGACGACTCCACCATGCGTCGCCTCTTCGACGATGGCGTAATCGACGCCACGCCCGATACGCTGCGCAGCCGCTACCTAGCGGCGATCATGCCGACGCTGCAACGGGTGGGCCTGCACATGCCAGTGACCCATGACGAAACGACCGATACCTGGCGGCCCACGGAGCCGCTGCCCTGGGCGCGCTGGGATGCGACCACGCGCCGATTGGGGGTAGTATGACGCAGGTTCAGCAGCATCTCGATGACGTGCAGAGCCTCGTGCGCTGCCCATATTGCGGGTCAGAGGCGACGGAGCCCCTTGCCCTGTTTGGTATGCAGTTGCTGACGGTGCAGATGTATTGCCAGCGCTGCCACACACCATTTGAATTTGTCAAAGACGACGCGATCTTGCAGGTCTTTGAGGCACGAAAGGGAGACCAGTCATGACCACTGTGAGCGAGCAGGTTCTGGTGAATTACACCGTGACCGACGGTATCGGTATTATCGAACTCACCAACCCACCCGCGAACACCTACAGCTACGAGATGATGAGTCAGCTCGACGCGGCGATCCTCAAGGCCCGCTTCGACGACAATGTGCACGTCATCGTGATTCGCGGCGAGGGCGACAAGTTCTTCTCGGCGGGCGCTGAGATTACCATGCTCAACTCCGTCACTCCAAGCTTCAAGTACTACTTCTGCCTGCACGCGAACGAGACACTGACCCGCCTGGAGCAGACGCCGAAGCTGGTCATCGCGGCGCTGAACGGCCACACCGTCGGCGGCGGCCTGGAAATCGCACTCGCCTGCGACATCCGCATCGCGCGGCGCGGCGGTGGCAAGATCGGCCTGCCAGAGTTGAACCTCGGCGTGCTGCCTGGCACCGGCGGCACACAGCGCATGGCCCGCCAGATGCCCAAGAACAAGGCAATCGAAGTGATGGCCGAGGGCCGTCTGATGACCTTCGAGGAAGCGCAGGCCCTCAACCTCATCAACTATGTCTATGAGTCCGAAGGCTACTGGGACAAGGTCATGGAGTACGCTCGCACCTTCTGCCCACCGCACAAGGCATCGAAGGCGGTTGGCCGCCTGAAGCGCTCCGTGCAGTCTGGCAGCGAGGTGCCGTTCTCCGAGGCGCTGGCGATCGAGCGCGAGTTGCAGCAGCTGTGCTTCCAGAGCGAAGACGCCAAAGAAGGCATCGCGGCGTACGTCGAGAAGCGCACGCCTGTCTTCAAGAATCGCTAGTCTCGCATGGCGGGTGGGGGTACGCTCTCACCCGCCAGCCATTCAGCGACCATCATCTCTACCGTGAAGCGAGGGCAGGCGCACGGCGAAACACCCGCCAGCCCCTCGCGCACATCATGTCCAGTCGTAGGCGCGGCCCAATGGCGTGTCGGCCAGAATGAGCGCAATGAGAAGACGAGGGCAGTGATTTCATGGTTACACCTGTTCCCATCTCTGTTCCAACCATCTCCATTCCTGACCAGTACAACGCCGCCACGGCATTCCTCGATCGCAACCTCGATGAGGGACGCGGCGCCAAGACCGCCATCTACCACGAAGGCCAGCGCTTCACCTACGCCGAGATTGCCACGCAGGCAAATCAGGTCGGCAATGGCTTGCGCGCCCTCGGCGTCGACATCGAGCAGCGGGTGGCGCTGGCCCTGCTCGACTCGCCCGCATTCGCGGCGGCATTCTTTGGCGCCATCAAAATCGGCGCTGTGCCTGTCCCCGTCAACACGCTGATGAAGCCTGCGGACTATGTCTACATCCTCAACGATAGCCGCTCGAAAGCGCTGTTCATCCATGCGGCGCTCTGGCCAGCGGTGCAGAGCGTACTGCCGCAGCTAGAGTATCTGCGTCATGTCATCGTCGTTGGCCTGGATCAGGCGGCAGCCTCCGAGGCGCCCAAACGCGGCTTCCTGAGCCGGCGTGCGCCAGCCACACAGCCGCAGACGCTCGCAGCCGCCAACGGCCCTGTGACCGTACAAGATTACGATACCTGGCGCACGAGCGCGTCATCCACTCTGACCGCTGCGCACACGAACAAAGACGACAGCGCCTTCTGGCTGTATAGCTCTGGCAGCACGGGCTTTCCCAAGGGCTGCGTCCATCTGCAACACGACATGGCATACTGTACGGAGTGTTACGCCAAGCCCATTCTTGGCATGACCGAGAACGACATCGCGTTCTCGTCCTCGAAACTGTTCTTCGCATATGGCTTGGGGAACGGACTCTATTTCCCCTTCGGCGTAGGCGCGAGCGTCGCGCATCACCCTGGACGTCCCATGCCAGAAGACCTCTTTGACATCGTGCAAACCGTGCGGCCAACGCTCTTCTTTGCCGTGCCGACCGTCTACGCGAGCATGCTAGCGCTGCCCGACGCCGCCAAACGCTTCGATTTCTCCTCCGTGCGCGCATGCGTCTCCGCTGGCGAAGCCTTGCCCGCTGACATCCTGCGGCGCTGGCAAGACACCTTCCACGTCGACATTCTGGATGGCATCGGCAGCACCGAAGTGCTCCACATCTTCATCAGCAACCGTCCCGGCGACATTCGCCCCGGAAGCACGGGCAAACTCGTGCCGGGCTACAAAGCCCGCATCGTAGATGAGTTGGGCGCGGAAGTCCCGACACATGAACTGGGGACGCTGCAGATCAACGGCGACAGCACGACTGCCGTCTATTGGAACAAGCACGAGAAGTCGAAAGACGTCATCCAGGGCCATTGGATCTCGACCGGCGACACCTATTATCAGGATGAGGACGGCTATTACTGGTACGCTGGACGCGCCGACGACATGCTCCGCGTTGGTGGCCGCTGGGTTTCGCCCGCCGAGGTCGAAGGCGTGCTGATCTCGCATCCTGCCGTGCTCGAATGCGCGCTGATCGGCGCGCCTGACAGCAACGATCTCATCAAACCCAAGGCCTATGTCGTCCTGAAACAGGGTCAGGAGCCATCTGAAGCTCTGGCAGAGGAGCTGATGACGCAGGTCAAGACGCAACTGGCGCCCTACAAAGCGCCACAGTGGGTCGAGTTCGTGGCAGAATTGCCAAAGACAGCTACGGGCAAGATCCAGCGGTTCGTGCTGCGCAACACGCTGCAAAAACCGACGCCCAGCGCATAAGGAGATAGAACAACCATGACAACGAGCGCGAGCGAGATGACCGAGACGAAATTTCTCCAGCAGCGCCCAGTGAAGATGCTGATCGGCGGCCAGTGGGTCGAGTCGGCCAGCGGCAAAACCTTCGAGACGTACAATCCCGCGACAGGCAAGGTATTGACGCACGTGGCGGAGGGCGACGCTGAGGACATCAACCGCGCCGTCGCCGCCGCTCGCGCCGCCTTCGAGAGTGGGCCATGGGCAAAGATGACGCCGTCGCAGCGGGGCCGGTTGCTGTGGCGCGTGGCGGAGTTGATCGAGGAGCACGCCGATGAGTTGGCGATGCTGGAGACGCTCGACAACGGCAAGCCCATCAAGTATTCGAAGGCCAGCGATGTGCCGCTGACCGCCGACCACTTCCGCTACTTCGCGGGCTGGGCCACGAAGATCGAGGGCGAGACGATTCCCGTCTCCATTCCCAACATGTTCACCTACACCCTGCGCGAGCCGCTAGGCGTGGTTGGCCAGATCATTCCGTGGAACTTCCCGATGCAGATGGCAGCGTGGAAGTTGGCCCCCGCGCTGGCCTGCGGTAATACCGTCGTGCTGAAGCCAGCGGAACAGACGCCACTCACGGCCCTGCGATTGGGTGAACTAATCTGCGAGGCTGGCTTCCCGGATGGCGTGGTCAACATCGTGCCGGGCTTCGGCCAGACGGCGGGCGCGGCCCTGGCGGCGCATCCCGATGTGGACAAGATCGCCTTCACCGGCTCGACCGAGGTCGGCAAGAAGATTCTACAGGCGAGCGCGGGCAACCTGAAGAAAGTTACCCTGGAACTCGGTGGCAAGTCGCCCAACATCATCTTCCCCGATGCCGACCTGAAGTACGCGGTGCGCGGCGCGATTACGGCCATCTACTTCAACACCGGCCAGATTTGCACCGCAGGCAGTCGCCTCTTCGTCCACCGCAGCATCTACGACGAGACGATGAACCAACTCAGCGCAGCGGCAAACGCGATGCGTGTCGGCGCTGGCGCGGACCCGACCACCGAGGTCGGCCCCGTCATCTCGCAAGAGCAACTGGAGCGCGTGTCGGGCTACATCGAATCCGGCAAGCGTGAGGGCGCCGTGACGCGCGCAGGCGGCGAGCGGGCTGGCGGCGACCTTGCCGACGGCTACTTCCTGAAGCCGACCATCTTCGATCAAGCGCACGACGAGATGACTATCGCCCGCGAAGAAATCTTTGGCCCGGTCGTCGTCGCGCTCCCCTTCGACGATGTCGAAGAGGTCGCCAGGCGCGCTAACCAATCTATCTATGGGCTGGCGGCAGGCGTCTGGACGAGCGACATCAAAAAGGCGCACAAGATGGTGTCGCTGCTGAAATCGGGCGTGGTGTGGGTCAACACCTATAACCAGTTCGATGCGGCGGCGCCCTTTGGCGGCTACCGGCAGAGTGGCTACGGCCGCGAGATGGGCCACGCTGTCCTCGAC
>DASVZC010000106.1:0-33828 GCA_036391835.1 Ktedonobacterales bacterium
CTTTTGCGCCAACCAGCGCTCCAGGCGCACTTGCTGATCGCTCGCGGGAGCAGGCTGCACCCAGAGCGCGGCGTGCATCGAGCCGGACGCGTTCCAGAGATATTGGCGAGCACGCTGGGTGGCGTCTCCGCGTCCCTCAGCAAGGTCGCGTGCGCGCCGCAGCAGCGCCGCGACGGCCTGCGTCTGCTGCAAACGCAGCGAGATGGCCGCATGGATGCGCTCCGTCAGTTCGACCAGCGCCAGGCTGATGACTTTTGCGCCCTCACGCCATGAGCCTGGGCCACCTTCGGCCATGAACCGCTCGAACAGCACCAGTTCGCGCACGACCTCCTGCCCGACCGCGTCGAGGCGCTCGCGAAGTTCGGCTCGCGTCTCGCCGAGACCGACGCTCCACTCCTCCTCGCGAATGCGCAGTGTTTCCTGCAGGCGGCGCACATTCTCACCCGCGTGCCGGTCGTCGCGCAGCACTTCAAGCCGCTGGCGCACCTGAGCCGCGCCTTCAGCCGCGACCCTGAAGAACTTCTCATGCAGGATGCCGAGACGGTCGGCGATGTCGGCCAGCGCCTCGGGATGATTGCCATCGACGCGCAATGAACGCAATTCGCGGGCGAAGTCGCGCGACTCGGTGTTGATTCCGTGCATCGCCTGCCGGAGCGATTGCCACGCGCTATGGCTGCGCAGGGGGTCCGTGTCTTCGTAGCGCAACTCATCGAGCAGCGTATCCAGCGCGCTAATCGCCTGGGCGAAGTAGTTGGCGCTCAGGCTGATATAGCGGCGTCGCAGCGCTCGCTGCACTTCGTCCCAGTGCGGCAAAAAGACACGCAGCGAGCGAGCAAGCGCATAATCACGCTCGACGCGGCGACGCAGACCATCACGCTCGGCGCGTTCCGGCGCAAGGCCGCCATCTACCGCCTGCCAGTTTTCGAGTTGGCGCAGAATCTCGACGACTTCGCCGCGCAGGTCATCAGGCGGGGGAAGTTCACGGTAGCGTAGGACGGCTTCGAGGTCGGCGGCTAGCTCATCAACCGAGACGCCAACGCGTCCGCCGAACTCCTGATCGCGCAGAGAGGCCATGATGATTGCGCGACGCTGCTGGCGTGCGCCGCCTTCTTCGCCGGGGAAGGCGCGCAGGAAGTCTGGCGGCCCGGCAATGAGCGCCTCTGCCGCGCGTGAAATCTCGGCGATGCGTTGCACATCCGTGATCACGCTCTCCTCCCTCGCGCCAAACGACCGTCCCACCTGGCGCCGCTCGCTACGACGTCTTGCGGAACCTGAAACAGGCGTTCCATCCGCGAATCCAGGGCCTCCAAGAAGGGGGCATACAGTCCACGGTAGCATAGCACAGGCTAGCAGCGGTCCCATCGCCAGCGGGACCGCAAACGCCCAAAGGTACCACCCTCAGACGCACGAATCGCGCCATATAGCAGGCTTGCGCCGCTCCGCTATACTGGCGTTGACCGATCGCTACGGATGTGACGAATGAAGGTGGCCTCGCATAAAGGTGCGCACATGAGCAAAACCAGGCTGTCGCTGCTCGTCGTCGCCATCGTGGTGACGCTGCTGATCGCAATCGAGTGGGCGATAGTACATGCTAGATCCCAAACCGTGCTCGTATTCCTCGCCAACCATGAACTGGAGTGGTATGAGGTTATAGGACTCTTTGTCCCTGTCGTCAGCGTGTTCACTGTGGTCGTGACAGCGCAATCTCGCACATGGGCCTGGGTTGCCGTGGCTGCGTTGGCGGGCCTGTTTGGTGTGTTCTCGCCGATGGTGGAAAGTGAAATCTACTTACATTCAGTCCAGTTTTGGCTGAATAGTCCATGGCTCTTCTTCTTCTTCGTTCCAGGTGGTCTGGGCGTCATTCTCGCGCAGGTGGTCCCGTGTATTGTGGCAATCATGTTTGTCGCATTCAAGCAAGAGCGACGGTGAGGCGTTGACGTTCCCCGTAGCTTTAAGGAAGCCCGCTCCACGGTGAACGCAGTGATGAGGCTGGCTGCCAGCGCATGGAGGTCAGACGTGGAACGCTTCTATCGAGCCCTTCGAGGGCTTACGATCACGGCGATCGTGTTGGGAGTACTCACCGCAGGTTTCGTCTTCTACGCGTATTGGCCTCCCACACGCGTCTACAGCGCCGCACCAACGCCGTCTCTGCAAGTGCTGTATGGCCTTGGATTCCAGACGCTTCAGATAGTGGCTGGCACGCTCGGCTCCGGCGCATGCGTTATGGGGATTGTGCTGGCCTGGCTGGATCACCGCAAACGCTGGTTTGTCGCGCTCATGATCGTGACATTCGTCACCCATCTGTTCCCGGTCGCCGTCTACGCATGGGTGTTCTCGGCACTAAACCAGCGGATACAATTCTTGAACTCTTCTTCAGAATTCGCCTTCATCGCCTCGCTCCTCGCACTCGCGCTGACCCTGCTATTCACCCGCACGCCACAAGGGCGCGTGGACGTGGATGACGACCTCGGCATCACTCGCAGCGCGATCTAACAACCACACGCTTCCGTTGGAATGCCACTCATCACTGGAATGGAGTTCAGGTTTGGAACGCTTCTACCGCGCCCTTCGTGGGCTTACCATAGCAGCGCTCGCGCTGGGATTGTTCACCGCTGGGTACGATATCTATACCAATTGGCCGTCGCTGGTCACGAGTGACACGGGTGCACAGGCGTCAACGCCTATAGTTCAGGCGCTAATCACCCTGGAACATGAAACAGCCCAGAGGTTGTCATTCATACTCGGCTCCGGCGTTTGCCTCATGGGCATTGCGCTTTCGTGGATGGATCACCGCAAGCGCTGGTTCGCGACCCTCCTCATCGTGACACTCGCCACCAATCTAGTGTCAGCCGTCGTCGACGCATTGATGAATCTCTTCCCAAACCGGCAGTTTCATTTCCTAGACTTTTCTACTGAATCCGGCGTCATCTATTTCACGACGATAACCCTTGCTCCGCTCATCGCTGTCGCGCTCACGCTCGTTTTCACCCGTACAGTGAAGGAGCGCATGGCGGTAGACGCCGACCTCGGCATCACACGCAGCGCGATCTGATGCATAGAGGCAAGGTCGCTCAATCATAGGAAACGGAGGGGGGATTGACCCGTATCTACCGCGCACTGATTTGGTTAGCGTGTGCGACGCTAGTTCTCGGCGCAATGAACGCTGTGAATGCCCTCACAGGCGCAGGACAGCATGTCACGGCAAGCGTCGGGTGGGTCAACATACTTCAGGTTGTCTTGTTCCTGGACGCCATCACCTCCGTCTCTATCCCAGCCGTGATCGGCCTGGGGCTGGTAGCTGCCTGGGCAGACAAGCACACCGGATGGTTGGTGACGCTGACGGTAGTGACCCTGGCCAGCATCGCATGGAGGCCATTAGCGCTGATACTCACTATCTCGACGTCACCGGACCCCTACACATCGCCCACACTCTGGCTATATCGGAGTCTCGCTATCAGCCTATTTGTAACGCAACTCGTTCCCGTAGTACTGGCGCTCATCTTCGCCCTCCGCGAATTGCGACGGCCGCGGTGAGTGAAAACGCCATCTGATCGCGCAAAAGGAAGGTCATTCAAGATGAAACGGACATTTCAAGCGCTCGCCATCACGACGGTGATTGTCGCCATCGTGAGTTTCTGCTCGATCATTCTGTATTGGCATACCTCCGCTGGCGAGTGGCTCACCTTCCATCCAGCCCACCCGCAGTACAATCTGTCGTCTGTCCAAAGCCGTTTGTTAGTAGTTTGGTCTGCGATCAATGACACGCTTTGGGCGCCGATTGTCGCCGTGTTCGCGGTAGTGGTCGCGGCGCAGGCGCGTCGCTGGGGCTGGCTGGCCGCGCTGAGCATAGTGGGTCTGCTCGCCATCTTGGGGCCGCAAATCTTGTTTGGCCTGCCTCTGGGGAATATGGGACTGCTCGGGAATCCGGTGATCGCCCTACTTGTGCGCATGCCATTCGGGCTCGCAGAATATACACTCGCAGCGATCCTCTACGCTGCCGCGCTGGTCTTCGCGGCTGTCGAGTTGCGCGGGCAATCAGGCGCAGCGGCATCTGCCAGTGTATCGCCAGCCCCGCAGCTATAACCTCCGACGCGTGCTATGCTCTGGCAAGGCGAGCCTGGGGTTAGCGCTCGCTAGAAGCCAGGGAAGGATGCGTCTGAATGGAAGCGACCCAAAAGCGACCGGTGAGTTTTGGCGTCAAGACGGCGCCGCAGCACACGACCTATGACGATATGCTGCGTGTCTGGCGTGAAGCCGACGCCATTCCAGAGATCGAGCACGCGTGGCTGTTCGATCACTTCATGCCGCTCGGCGCCGACCCCACTGGCCCCTGCCTGGAGGGCTGGTCAACGCTGGCGGCATTCGCGGCGCTCACTGAGCGAGTACGTGTCGGGCTGATGGTCACGGGCAACACCTATCGCCATCCAGCAGTGCTGGCGAACATCGCCGCGACGGTGGACGTCATCTCACGCGGGCGGCTCGATTTTGGCATCGGCGCGGGCTGGAATGAACTGGAGCACTCGTCCTACGGAATTCCACTGCCCAAGCCCGGCGACCGCATTCGCATGCTGGGCGAGGCGTGCGAGATCATCCGCCGCATGTGGACGGAGACGGCGCCATCGTTCGAAGGACGCTATTATCAGGTGCACGAGGCGCGATGCGAGCCGAAGCCAGTGCAGAAGCCCTATCCGCCATTCGTGATCGGCGGTGGCGGCGAAAAGCTGACGCTGCGAATCGTCGCGCAATATGCGGATGTCTGGAATATGGCTGGCGGCTCAGTCGAAGAGTTCACGCACAAGAGCGCCATCCTCGACGAACATTGCGCCACCGTTGGCCGCGACCCCAACAGCATTGCGCGCTCGATCCAGCCGCTCGTGAACTATGGCGACCTCGCCGCGACACGCGAAACCGTGCGTGGCTTTCTGGCGGCTGGCGCCAACCACATCGTGCTGAACCTGCGCGCGCCCTATCCAGAAGGGATCGTCCGGCGGGTGACGGACGAAATCGTGCGCCCATTGCTCGCCGAACGCTAGTCGTCAGCGAAAGTAACAAAGCGACGGCTCCTCCCGTCATGTCAGGGAGGAGCCGTCGCCTGCGCTGTGCGCGCGGTGCGCCCTACAGCCGATTAAACAGGCGTGTGAAGACCGCGGCGCCCATCAGCGTCGGCGCCCACTGGCCCACGAAGAGCCCCTGCTTGCGGCGGCCCAGCGTATGCAACGCCACCGAGGTTACGATTGAGCCGAGCGCGCCGCCGACCAGCGACCAACTCGCAATCGCCGCCGCATCATGCGTCTGGATGCCTCGATGGCCCATAATTCGCACCAGACCGCTCAATCCAAGGAAGGTTGGCGCCCACTGGCCGATGAAGAGCGCATTGTTCATCTGTCCGAGTTGGCGATACGTGGCCGCCCCAGCGATGCTGGCCGCCGAGCCGCCGAGCAGCGCCCAACTGGCGATGTTGGCAGGTGGCGTCACCTGGCTTCGCATAACGCGATACCCCAGGGTACGCTTCAGCCGCTGATCGGCCAGGTAGGCGGCATAGCCAGCCGCGCCTGCCGCTGCCGCTGCTGTGCCCAACTGAATGGCGAGCGCTGTCACACCACCGCTGGACTCTTCGAGTCGCCGCTGCGGTTTCATCTGCTCGCGGAAGCGCCGCAAATCGGCGTGAGTGCTCTTGCGGACAGTCTGGGCCAGCTTTTCCAATTGCTGTGATTCGATACCCTGCGGCGTGGTCACATCCATGTGCAGGCGCACCTCGGTCGTGGTGTCGTCTCGCGGAGTAAACGTCAGCGCGCCACTGTTGTCCTGACCGGCGACACTGCCCCACGCGATACTGCGGGGTTCCTCGCGCGAAATGAGTTGGCTATCCCATTCCTGCCGCTGGCCGAAGAAGGTCGCGACCCAGTGGTAGCGATTGTTTTCGATAGGCGTCACACTGATGACGTTCTGCATGAGGTCGGGAAAGCGGCTAAAGTCGCTCCACTGCTCAAATACGTCCTGAATGGGCGCGTCAACGATCACCGCATCCTCGATCGCGAGGCGTTGTGGGACGGTCTGCTCCGTAGATGGTGTTTGCGCCATTCGATTTCCTCCTCATCTGACACAAGCTGCCCCGCATATCCTGCGAACCAGCGCCAACGTCTTCCGCGTAGACATGCTTGTCTGGAAGACCATGACGCACTATGTCTCGCACCAACGGCGCCACGTAACGTAACAGGCGCTGTGGCAGCGCTAAATGCAGGCTAAATGTCAGAGACAAACCGGCCAGGATTCAGGCGATTCGCTGGATCGAACCGCCGCTTGATCTCACGCATCAACGGCTCAGCCGCAGGGTCGGCGCCCCAGACGGGCAAGTCCGTTTTGAGTTGGACGGGGCAGGCAAGGGTGGTCACGTGCCGCCAGCGCTGAATCAACGATTGAATGATGACGCGCATGCCATGGGCGAACGCAGCGTCACGGTTCAGCATTGCCCCGTCGCGTTCGCCATCAGGGTTATCCGACGGCGCGCTGAGCCGGAGCCAAAGTGTCCCTGTCGCCAGATCAGCCACCCAAAACAGGCTCAGGCGATGTTCATCAGCGAGGCTATTGGCCATATCGAGCGCCGCCGCGACCGCGTCAGGCAGTGTGCTGACACGCACGAGCGCCTCACGCGGATGAATACGTAGCGCGGGAAAGTCGTTCGCGCTTGCCCAAAAGGCAGCGTGGTTGGGTCCGTCCAATGTCATCAACGGCTCGATCTCCGCCTTCCGAAGCGCTGACTCGCTCTCGGCGATTGCGCGCTTCACCGCCGCCTCCGTCCCCGGCATGCGGATGGCGAGCAACTCACGCCGCTCATGTCCTGGAACGAGCCGCGCCAACTCGGGCAGCGCCCCAATGTGCATCGCCACCATCGCCGAGGGGCGCACGGCCAACGCATTGAGCGCTGTCACACTCGCAAACGCCTGACGCGCGGGCGCCGCCGCCAGCAGGGTCATCTCAGCCTCTGGCGCCGGCGCTAGCTTGAAGCTGGCCTCCGTGATGACGCAGAGCGTGCCGAGCGACCCCACATAGAGCCGTGTCATGCCATAGCCCGTCGCGTTCTTGACGACAGCGCCTCCCGCTTTGAGCGATTGTCCAGCGGCATCCACGACGCGCATACCCAGCGTTACATCGCGTGGGGCGCCATAGAGACTGCGACGCATGCCGACGATGCCCGTGGCTAGAGTTCCACCAATCGTCGCCCGGCGCGGCAATGGCGGATCGAGCGGGAGCATTTGCCGTGCGACAAAGAGCGTTTGGGCCAGCGTTTCATGGGTCATCCCGGCTTCAACCGTAATGGTGAGGTCGGCGGGATCATATGCGACAACACGGTCGAGACGTTCGAGGCTGAGAACCATATCGAGCCGGCGTGGTGGATAGCCCAGCGCCATGCGGGAGCCATTGCCCCACGGCGCCACAGCGGCGCCTGCCTCGGCAGCGAGCCGCAGCGCCGTTTCGACGCCAGCGGTCGTGGCGGGCCGTGCGACGACGACAGGCGACAACCCTTGGATGGCATAGGCGGCGCACGGGGCGCCCGTCAGAGACTGGTCTGCGCCAAGCTCCTGCGCCAGCCGCGCTGCAAACGCCTGTCGCTCCTGTTCTGCCAACCCTGCGCCGAGCGTCTTGCCCATCTGAAGGTTCTTCCTCTCCACTGTGAGCGCCCACTTACCGAGCCAATGGCCGACCCATTCGCGCGAGTCGCAGCACCGCGTCGCGTCCCCGCTTGCGCTCAATCTCGAGCAAGCGCTCCAATCCGCGACCGTAGACATCTTCTCGCTCACGGGCGCGACTGGCCAGGGTGTGGATGCCACGTGCGAGCATGGTATGATACGCGACCCACTCGGCGAATCCCTCACTCACCAGTGTATCCACTCCGTTCGCGGCTGGCCCGAGTTGCTCAGACTGCCAGGCATGGCCAAGTTCATGCGCGAGCGTGCCGAGTAGTAGCCCGTTGGTGAGCCCTGCTTCCACGTAAATCGTCGGCTTACCCTGCGCACGCACGAAAAAACCAAGCACATGGCGACTGGCGCCGTCCTCCTCATGAGGCGATGGCAGCCGGCCGGCCTCCCGTGCGAAGGCGCGCCGAGTCTCGCCCATGCGGCGGCGGCTGACGACCTCGAGCGGGGGCGCCTGTCGCAGCGGTTCGTTGACGATATGCGCCAACGCATCGATTGCGGCGGTATAGACAAGCCGTATCGCTGGCTCACCAATCACGAGGTCGGAGGCGCATAACGCGCACCGATACTGCCCATCGGTGAGGGTCACGGCGCCATCGCCCGTTGGGGCATGGCACAGGTCGCAGCGTGGCCTATTTTGCACACATGGCGCACAGTAACGCCGCTGCTTCGGTGAATCGATCAGCTCCTGAAAGCTGTACCAGGCAGCCAAAATCGGCTCACTGCACGTGTCGCAGTGAAAGACGTCCCGATTGCAGCGCGCGCAGAGCAGCACACCTTTGCGGGAGATGACGGCGCCAGCGGCAGTAGGAGCGTGGCAGCGGGCGCACCTTGGCGCCGTCTGCTCACAGGGCGAGCAAACGGTCAACCCATTGGTGTACTGGTAGTACCGCCCGACGACCTGATTGCCGCACAGGTGGCAAAACCGCGCTGCCTCCGCACCGGACATTCCCAACGTTCCTCTCAGTGATGTCGCATTCTATGGCAATCGGACGTCGCCGCCTGCCAGGGCTGAGCGAACCCGCGCAATGTCTCGCACCGCATGCAAGTCCTCGAAGAGGCGCAACGCCAGCGTCAACTCTTCGCCCGCGCGCTCGTCGTCACCCTGAGCGCCACGTCTGCGGCAGAGTCCGGCCAACACGTAGCGAGAGCGCGCCTCTTCCCAGCCGCAGCCGAGCGCACGATAGCGGTCCAGCGCATTCTGCGCATCGGCCTGCGCGTCATCCCAGCGGCCCGCGCTCACACTAACGATGGCTCGCGCGCGAATCGCCTGCGCCAGCGCCTTTCGCGCGCCCGAGCGCCAGCCAAGTTCCAGCGCCTCCGCGCCGAAACGGTCATACAAATCGAGGTCACCAGTGCGTGCTGCGAGCTCCGCGAGCTCCGCCATAAGCGCCGCCATGCTGTGGCGTCCCGCCCGCAGGTCCAGGGCGTTCAGCATCAGTTGCTGGGCGTCTCGCGGCTCACCCCGCGCCAGCGCCAGACGGGCGCGCGCTAACTCGATCTCCTGCGCTGGCGACTTGTGCGACTCCCCCACGACCCGGGCCAACCGCTCAGCCGCGTCAGGGTCACCCGTGCGAGCGGCAATCGTCGCCAGCGCAAGCAGCGCCCACGCATAGTGATGGCTCTGGCGCAGCACAGTATGCTGCGCGCGTGACTGCAACTCCGCGCCAATCTGGCTCGATTCCGCCCAGTGATCCCACTCGAACTGAGACAGAACCATGCACCACAGCGCCTTGACTCGCAGCGTATCGGAATCCACTTCGTGCGCGAGTGTCAACGCAATCTGCGCGTGACGCGTGGACGCCTCGAACTCCCCTACCTGCTGATACGCCTGACTCACCTCTGTGTTGATGTCCACAATCTCTTGTGGCTCGTCAAGTTCTGGAATCCAGCGCAGGCGGCGCTTTTGACTATCCACATAGCCGTTGAGATCAGTCATGATCGACTGGATGTTGCCCAGCGCGTCGAGCGCAGCGGAAGCGGCGTGCGCGTCACCAATGGACTCGCTGATACGCACGGCCTCGCGAGCGCTGCGATAGGCGTCGAGCAGGTCGCGCTCAGTGCGACGCTCGGCCCACAACCACCAGAAGAAACTCTTGGCGGTGAGCAGTTCGGCATATTCGAGCGTCTCGCGCTGGTCGAGTTCATCGGCCATGCGCAGCCCCTCATCGAGGTATGCGCTCACTTCCTCATGCGTCGGCGCTCGCCTGAACAAGCCAGCATAGCGTGATGGAAGTTGGGCGAGAATCCGATACAGACGGATACCTTGTTTGCGCCAGTCGAGCGGGAGCGCTGTCGGCAGGATGGGCGAACGCTGCGACCCCGACTCACCAACTGACGCAGGCTGCGATGCTCTGGTGGAGGCGACCGGTGTTGCCAGCGCAACCTCAGGGCTCACAGCTGATGTGATAGCATCTGACGTAGCCGCCCAGACGTTGAGCGCCTCTCGATAGTCGTTCCACGCGTCGTCCGCGCGCATCATCGACCAGCGCGCCGCGCCACGCGCCGACCGCAACGCTACCACCAACGGCGCATCGCTGGGGTCGATCTCCTCGCCAAAGAGTTCCAGCGCATCGGTGAAGTACGTGTCCGCCTTCACCAACGCATGGCGCGCCACCGCCTGCTCGCCCGCCTGCTGTAGAGCCACCACGACCCGCCGTCGCACCTGCGCGCGCCGACCCTGATCGCGGGAACGAGAGAGATTCGCCAGGGTGTAATAGCGGTAGTAGTGCAGCGCCAGCAGTTCGGTGAACTCACTTGGCCGCTCGCTGGATAGCGCATCGAGCCATTGGGCGATGCGCAGATGCTCTTGCGCGCGACGTGTGCGCGGAATTGCGGCATACACGACCTCACGAGTGAGCGCATGGTTGAACGTATAGGTTGGCTCGTCCGGCGCGACGGCGACAAACATAGCGCGATCACTCGCCTGAATCAGGTCTTTTTCCATCAACGAAGCGAGCGACTTCTCCAGCTCTTCGGGACGGATGTGCTGCGACAGTTGAATCACCGCGCCAGGCCAAAAATAGCGCCCAATCACCGCGGCATGCTGCAACACATCGCGCTCGGTGGGCGAGAGCAGATCGAGGCGAGCCGCCAGCACGCCCTGCACAGTGTCTGGGATGAGTGGATCGCGCAACTCATCGCTGCTTGCCCACTCGACCGTGACGTGCCACTCGCCTGACTCCTGCTGAACCAGCGCGCCGCGATCAACCAGCATGCGCACGATCTCTTCGACGTAGAACGGGTTGCCATCGGCTTTGTCGAGAATGACGGTCCGAAGCGCATTGGGCACAGCGGCGCCTGGCAACAACGCATCGAGCAGGCGCGCAGAATCATCGGGCGAGAGCGGATCAAGCCCAAGCGTAACATAGTTGCGGCGGCCACCACCCCAGGTTGGCCGGCGTTCGATCAGGTCTGGCCGAGCCGTCAGCAAGATCAAAAGTGGTACTCCACTGACGCGATTGGCGACATAGGTGAGCAAGTCGAGGAGCGCATCGTCAGCCCAGTGCGCATCGTCTATGAGCGCGACCAGTCCATGATCCGCCGCGACCACTTCGAAGAAGAGACTCCATGCTTTGAGGGCGCCTTCCAGCAATTGCGTGGCATCGGATGGCAGCAATGCGCGTCGTCGTTCAGGTGTTTCGATGCCGATGGTATGCCCGAGGTAGGCGGCGAGAATCGCTGGATTGTCGCTGCGGCCAGCTTTCTCCAGGGCGGCCCGCACACAACTCAGCACAAGCGCACGCGCCTTCTCAGGCTCGGTAACAGCGTTGAAACCCGCATAGCAGCGCATCATCTCAATCAACGGCCAGTAGGTAACATCTTCTCCATAGGGTGGGCAGCGTCCCTCCATGTAGAGCGGTGGCCGCTGTTCCTCACCCGTTGACGCTGTGGCTGGGAGGCGAATACGGTCGGAGTAGTCGCGCGCCAGACGCGTCTTGCCCACACCAGGCGCCCCGATGATTGTGATGAGATGCGGGCGGCGCTCGTTCATCGCGCGGAGGCCGACCGCATCGAGCAGGGTCATCTCCGAGTCGCGGCCAACGAGCGGCGCCTGCTCGCCATCGGCGACGTTGGGACGGCCACTGGGCGCATTCTGCTCGTCGAGCAGGCGCACGACCTCCCAGATCGTGATTGGTCGCGCCTTGCCGCGCAGCGACGCGGGTGGCGCCTGACGAAACTCCGCCATGCCACGAACGCTACGATAGGTGCGCGGGCCAACCAGGATGCTCCCCGGTCTGGCCAGCTGCTGGAGCCGCGCGGCGACATTGACAGGATCGCCTGTGATGAGGAAATCCTGCCCTTCGCGCGCCGTGACTGACGCGGCGACCTCACCGGTATTGATGCCAATACGCAGCGACAATTGCGGTCGCGCTCCGTCGAGGCCATCCACTCCGTCGCCGCTGGCAAGGTTTGCGTTGAGCGTCGTCAGCGCAGACTGCATAGCGAGCGCGGCGCGAACGGCGCGGGTCGGGTCGTCTTCATGGACGATAGGCAGCCCAAAAACGGCCATGATCGCGTCGCCAATGTACTTCTCTACGGACCCACCGTGCCGGTGAATCTCGCGTGTCATCGCGGCGAAGAACTCCGCGAGGATGGCGCGCATCTCTTCAGCGTCGAGCGCTTCAGCCAGCGCGGTAGAGTTGGCAAGGTCTGCGAAGAGGACGGTCACAATGCGCCGCTGCTCGCTCTCCTCAGGGGAGGGAAGCAAAGGAGCGGCAGAAGCCAGTGGCGAGCTCTCCGGCGGCGAAGCGTCATCCAGCGGCAGGCCGCACTGGTTGCAGAAGCGTGCGCCCGGTGGATTGATCGCGCCGCAGCGGGGACAAACGCGAGGTAACGCCTGTCCACATGACACGCAGAATCGCGCGTTCTCCGCGTTGGTCGAGCCGCAATGCGGACACGTCATGCGCTCTCCAGCCCCCTCTGCAACGCCGTCGCCCCGGCGCTCCACTCGGCGCGCCTACTCCCTCTATTGTACCGCAGGATATCGCGCCCCGAGCGGTAAAGCAGAAGACCGGATATGCCTCAAAACGAGGATATCTGGCCGCTCTGGCCTGCTGCACATACACAGCCACCCAGGACAGTACATCCTGGGTGGCTGTGCGTCAGCGTAGCGATCTCAATCGCGCGGCTGAAGTTGGGGCTTCTCGCTGCCTAGTCGACGAAGTCTACCGGGACGTCGTGCGCGATGATCCCTTGCTCGACGGCGCGCTTGAGGAAGAGACGGATGCTCTCCTTGCCACGCTCGCCCATATCGAGCGTCCAGTTGTTGACGTACATGCCAACAAAGGTGTCGGCGGTCTCGGTCGAGAGGCCACGCGCGAACTGCATCGCGTGCTCTAGCGCAGGCTTGCGATGATCGAGACTGTACTGGATGCTCGCCTTGAGAACGTGCGACAATTTCGCCATGGTCTCGGGGCCGAGGTCACGGCGAACGGCGTTGACACCCAGCGGCAACGGCAGTCCACCCGTCTCTTTGTTCCACCACTTGCCGAGGTCCACCACAGTATGCAGCCCGAGTTCTCCGTGTGTCAGCTGTCCCTCGTGAATCAAGAGGCCAGCGTCATACTTGCCTTCGTGCACACCCTCCATGATCTGGTCGAATGGCACGATTTCATACTCGAAGTCGCCGAGATACAGGCGCAGCGCGAGGTAGGCGCTGGTCATCAGGCCGGGGATGGCGATTCGCTTGCCCTTCAACCACTCAGTGTCGACTGGCTCACGCGTCACGACCATCGGGCCGTAGTTGTCGCCCATGCTCGCGCCATGCGAGAGAATGGCGTATTTGTCGGCCACGTAGGCATAGGCATGCACAGAAATCGCAGTGATCTCCAACTTGCCCTCGCGCGCCCACTGGTTCAGCGTCTCGATGTCGCGCAGAATGTGCTCGAACGCGAAGCCCTCGGGGTCGATCTTATTCTCCGCGAGCGCATAGAACATGAATGCGTCGTCGGAGTCGGGGCTGTGGCCTAGCTTCATCGGCCGCAGCGCATCTTTCGGGGATGAGGTGGACATGCGCGGTATCCTCTCGTGGCGCGGGCCATCCACTGGCGTCGCGCGGTTTTCTTCTGAAAGGGCGGGATGCGCCCAGCGATGTATTGTAGCGCGTGTCACGCGCGCTCGCTAGCGAAGGCAACGCTGAGACGCATCTGAGATGCTCACGCATGTCGCCTGCTCTCCAGGCGCCTGGTACGAAGGTACCCATGCCGAACAGTCCGATTGACAGGCTGCGTCATCCCAGGTAGCATGCAGGGTGAATCGGTTTCGGCGGCTTGCCTTTCCTGGGCTGTGCGCGTGGATTGGGCGCGCATCGAATAGCTTCAGCCGTCATCACCTTCGAGACATGTACTTCCGATAGAAGAGGTGCAGGGTGGCACGAAATCGCGATGGCAAAGACGATAAGAATCGTCAAGATAGTTGGGACGACAGCAGGTATTCCGATGCCGTCTCCGGCGATTCCGCTGAGTATGACGCCTACGACGAGTACGATGACTACGATGACGCCGACTCGGCCGCATATTCCGCGGAATATCCTTCACGGGCGCTGATGACACGCGGAGAAGATCGCGCTCCCGCGGTCTACGAGGAGCCCGCAGCCGCCGTGCTCATCCCTGGTAACGGCGTCTCGATGGGCCAGATCTTCGTCAAGCGCCGCGAGCGTCCGCTCACTATGCGTATCGCCGTGCTGACGCTGCTCGCTGTGATGATTCTGACAGGGCTCGTCTCCGTGACGCCGCTGGGCGCCTCCGCGCAGCCGTCCGTCTCCTCATTCGAGGCGCTGTCGGGCGCCGTCGTGCTAGGCAGCCAGCCAGGCTACTTCTGGTATACCGCGCGCTGGAACGACACCCCCGAGGCGCTGGCCAAGCAGTTCAACGTGCAGATTGGCGGCATCTTCCAGATGAATGGTCTCTGCCCAGGACAAGAACTGCAGGTCGGCAAGCAGTATAAGATTCCAACAAACTCAGAGTACGGATCAGATTACGCCTCGCAAACGTCACAGTGCGGTGGACGTAATCCAAATGGATACGACGGCCAGACCATCTTCGGCAACGAATGGTACAACTCGTATGCTGGCACGCCAAGCGGTGAGGCGAAATGCTCACCCAACTGGGGCAGCTACATGGATTACAAGATGATCTCGCCGAACTGGAACTCGAACTGGGTGCGTGGATTTAGCTTCTTCCACGATGGTGTCGACCTCGCGGCGCCGCAGGGGAATGACATTCACGCGATTCAGGCGGGCCAGGTGATCTGGGCAGGATATGATGGCACCAACGGCTTCGGTTGGTCGGTCGTCATCAATCACTGCAACCATGTTTCCAGCATCTATGGTCACATGATGGGGCTGGTTACTGGACTGAAGGCCGGAGACAACGTGAGCCAGGGTGACGTGATCGGCTACGAGGGCTCCACTGGCTGGTCCACTGGCCCACACCTGCACATGTCGATCGACTGGAACAACGTCGCCATCGATCCCATGTACTTCTATTCGGATATCTATCACATCACCCACAACGTGGCGAACGCCTGATGCGATAGACGTCGGACCGAGTCTGCACTACGACGCGCCCATCTCATCACTGCGAGATGGGCGCGTTCTTGTTGTGCGTCTTGTTGTGCGTCTTGTTGTGCGTCTTGTTGTGCGCTCGCGTGGCGTCAGGAAGTGATGCGAGGCCTTACGCCGTCGTTGGCGCCCGTTCGCCCGACATGCAGGTGAACAGATGGATGGTTCCAATGAGGCAAATCGCCGTCACCAGGCCAAAGAACACCACCTCCAGAAGGACTATTTGCACACCAGCGAGCGCCATCGTCGCGATCATCGCCATCAGCGCCAGTCCCAGGGTCGCCCCTTTGATCAGGATGACACCGGCGAGCAGATAACTGACGGGTTGACGCCGAAGGAGCAGCGCGCCTGTAAGGATGGCCAGCGGAACGACCAGACTCAGATCACCCGCCTGTACGAAGAGCGTGCTATAACTCTCCAACCCTGGTGGTGTTGAACCTGCCACCAACGCAGGCACGATGCGACCCAGCCAGAGCAGAGCCAGCATGACGCCGATGCCAATCATCACGCCAGCGACGGCTCGGCGAGCGAAACGCGGTGAGAACTGAGCTGGCAGGCGCTGGACATCGATGGCGAGGAGCGAAAGCACGAACGCGAAGAGACTGGCTGAAAAGAGCGTCACATAGACGAGAAATACCGGATTGTATGCTGCGCCAAACGCCATGAGCAGGTAGGTATAGGTGAAATACCACAGCACGCCAGCTCTGAGCACTCGCCCGCGCAGTGAACCACGCGACGCCAGAATGGTCGCCGAGATCAGCAGCGGAATCCCCACCAGCAGCGTCACGGCATCTTGCCCAATAGCCTGGGCCGCGCCCGACACGGACTCAAAACCATAGAGGCCACCACCTTGGATCAGCACATGTTCTCCGCGCAGGGTCAGAAACGTGTGGTGCTTCTGGCCGATTCCGGTGAAGATGCCGAGCGTCGTGGCAACAAGGGCAAGAAAGCCAACGAGCGCCGAGAGAGCGACGATCCATCGCTGTGTCGCCTGCGTCTTCGGCAACGCTTGCGCTGTCACGCCACTCCTCTCAACAGACACCACCGGCGCGGCGGCAGAAATAGTTGCGGGTTCCATATTGGAGTCCTTCTCTCTTGCCAGGCCCAGACACAGCAAGGTCAGCCATGTTCACCATTCTTCGTATCCCACCCATCAGACAATCTCCCACGTGTCACACGTAGCTCTCTCAAGGCGCCAGAAATCTCACAATAGCGCAACCAACGGTCCGCGCGACCGCTTGCGCTCCATCAGCGACCGGAACAATAGTCAATATATACAATTACACTATAAATACAGTGCGAATCGCAACACCCACCCCTCTCCGCTTCACAGGCACGTGCCATAAACCGAGAATTAGACGCCATTTACCGATACCACCCGATCAATCAAACAATTTATAATGGTAAATCAGTCGCCAATTTAACTGTTTTATTGCTTGACAAGTAAATTCACTTGAAATAGAATTACGACTGTGAGTTGTTTCTCCTTCCGCAGAGAGGTGTGGATGTATGAGGAAGTTTGTGATGGTTGCGGCGCTGGTGGTAGCGATTCTTGGTATGTTTGGTGTGGGGGTTGGACGCGCCGCGACAACAACATCGGCAAGCGCGCACGTGGTCCTGCTCGCAGATGGGCCGACGGCGCTCTGTGGTGGCTCTGCGTCTAGTGGCTGCTAGCTCACGAGCACATCTAGCTCACCTCAGCGGCCTTCCCACCTTCACCGGCGGGAAGGCCGCTGACACTTTGTACCCATAACCACTGGCGACGTAGCTTGCAGTCCCTTATAGTTACTCCAGCGCCACAACGAATGTGGCGCACGTGAGGGTGTGAGGGCGAGGCAGCAACGCATGGCAATCCCTGGTACCAATTCCATTCTTGACCGACCCGCTATCGTGACCTGGCCAGGTGAAGTGGCGCGTCCAGATGTGGCGGCATTGCTCGATGCGGCCAATCGGAAAATCACAATTGGACAGTTCGAACAAGCCGCAACCCTGCTCGACCAGGTGGAGCGGCTGAAGCCTACCGGTAGTTACGACATGCGCCTGAGATTTATCTGTGGAGCGGTATTCGCAGGACTGGACGATAGTAAACAAGCTGTGAGCTTCTTGGCACAGGCGCAAGGTATCGCCAAGGATGCTGATGACTTCGACTCCTTCATCGTTATCACACTCAAGACTGCGGAAGTCATCCACAATGCGCTGGAATATCGCAGCGCGCTCGACTATTATAAAATCGCCTATTCCGCGTTTGAAACGAAATACGGCGAGCATCCAGAGCAAAACGTCCCCCTCAACATCGTCCTGCTTTCATTTCTAGGTCGTCAGTTGTGGACGCTTGGCCTGCTTGAAGAAGCGCACGGTAAACTTGCCGCCGTGATGACTTTGTGGCGTGAAATGAATTCCGGCGCCAAGACCAAAGAATTGAACCCCTTTGTCTCGAATACTCTGTGGCAACTCGGCCTGACGCTACGCGCGCAGAGTGACATGCGCGATGGCGATGCAGGTTATATCAGGCGGGCGCTGCGGCACATGCGCGACGCCGACGACTTGAAGCGAGCGTGCGGTGACGAAGACTACAAAATTGGGCGGCTCTACATCCAAACCGCAGAACTGTATCTTGATCTTGCGGAACTCAACGCGCAGCGCAATTCGCACTCAGCCGCCACGTCCAATCGCAACGAGGCGAAGAATTTCGCGAAAATCGCGCTCGAGTACATCGCGCCCACCGAGGATATCCATGGTAAGCTCATGGCGCGTTTCGCCCTGTTGCGCTGCGATATCACCGCACGTTCACAGCAATCGCTTATTCGAAATTCCAAGCGCATAGAAGCGACCTTCAAGCAACTCGAACATGAATCAGCGCCACTCAAGGACCGGGGACTAATCGCCAAAATCGCCACGTTGCGGGCAGAATGGTACCTGTCGTTAGGCGACATGGTCACCGCGCGCGCATCATTGGAGTTTGCATTCGAAGGGTTCGAAGCGGGAGCTCCAGGGCAATCGACTCGCGCCGAACGGCTGCTCCGCATCATCGACGGCGCCGCGCCTCCTGACAGGTAAGCTATTTTCCGCGCCTGAGGGCTGTTCTCCCATCTCACCCGCATCACAGACCAACATCTGCGACGCTCGCTGACTTGACGCTGCCAGTGACCAGCCCTACAATTCCTTACAGACCGTCGCGTCGGTTTGCAGCGCGACGACTGGAGAGGTCCGCATGGCACAATCGCATGAGGTCGCTGAACGCGAAGCGCATCAGGGCCACGTCCGCACACGGGACAAAGAGGCCACACGCCAGCGGTTGCTCGACGCGGCGGAAACCGTATTCGCCGAGAAGGGCTACCACGGGGCCGCTGTGGATGACATCATCCAGGCGTCTGATAGCTCAAAAGGCGGCTTTTACTTCCACTTCCTGAACAAAGAAGCGATCTTCCTCGCGCTGATCGACGCGCTCACCCCCAAGCTGGAGGCAGCGGTTGATAGCGCCATCTCGGCAGAGCCCGACCCGGTCGCCCAACTCGACGCGGCGCTACGAATCGCGCTGGAAACGTTTACCCGGCATCGCCGTCTGAGCAAGATCCTGCTGGTGGAGGCAGTCGGCCTCGGCCATGGCTTCGATGAGAAGCTGATGCAGGTCCGTGGACGCTTCTCCGCGATGATCCAGCGGCGGCTCGACCTGGCCGTGCAAGCAGGCCGCATCCCCCCGATGGATACCGAGACGGTCGCCTGGGCGTGGTTCGGCGCGATTAACGAAATCGTCGTGCGGTGGCTCATCACCGGGCAGCCAGAGCAACT
Organism: Ktedonobacterales bacterium; assembly: GCA_036391835.1. Lineage (GTDB taxonomy): Bacteria > Chloroflexota > Ktedonobacteria > Ktedonobacterales > JADMIN01 > JAKAIY01. The sequence goes on from DASVZC010000106.1 coordinate 19,048, forward strand.
CGAAACGATCTTCCCAACCTTGCGCGCAGTGCTGCTACGCTCCGTGAATGCGCTGCCGCCTGCCGCGACTGAAGGGCAGGACCAGCATGAGTAGACCGCTGACTGAGTCGGCCACACAGCGGTCCGAGGCGAGCGCACAGGTACGCCTTGGCGCTATTAGCTATCTCAACGTGGCGCCCGTCTATGACTGGATTACGCGCCACGCCGCGGACGAAGCGCCCGACATGGTGTTAGTGGACGGCGTGCCAGCCCAGATGAATCGCGCGATGGAAGTCGGGGATGTCGACATCTCGAATGTTTCCAGCGTGGCGTTTGGCGCTCATGCTCGCGAGTGGATGCTCGCGCCGGGCCTCTCAGTGGCGGCGCATGGGCGAGTGGATAGTGTACTGCTGTTCTCCTGGCGCGATGACTGGCGTGCGCTGGATGGCGGAACGATCGCGCTAACCAACCACTCAGCAACCTCGATTGCCCTCACCAAGCTGCTCGCCGAGCAGCGCTACGACGCGCATCCACGCTACGTGACAACTACGCCTGACCTCGATGCGATGCTGGCGCAGCACGATGCTGCCCTGCTGATTGGCGACATTGCCTTGCGCGAGGGCTACCTCCAGCGCGAGATCGCCGGGCGCGGGCAGCCCTACGTCTTCGATTTGGCCCGCGAGTGGCAAATGTGGACCGATCTGCCGTTCGTCTTCGCGGTGTGGGCGATGCGCGCCGACCGTGCGGAGGCCGTGCGGCGGGCGGGCGTCGTCGAATTGCTGCACGAGTCCACACGACGTGGGTTGGCGGACCTCCCGCGACTTGCGCGTGAAGCGGCGCAGCGACTTGACCTGCCAGCCACCGTCTGCGAAGACTATCTAAAGTTGCTGGACTACGAACTCAGCGAACGCGACCTACGTGGGTTGCGCCGCTTCCTGGAACTCGCGGTTCCTGGCTTCCGCTGGGACGATGTGCGATGCCTGAATGATCTGTGGCCAAATACGCTGAACGAACGAACAGAAAACGAGCGAGGCGAATGACACAAATAGAGACGCTAGAGTCGGCGTTTGCGCGCCACCCCAGTCTCCCGCGCGAGGCAGTCATCAAGGCTGACCTGCTGCGGCTGGGCATCCACTTTGCGCCGGGCGCGCTGGTGCGACCTGCACATGAGGCCGCAGGCGCATCCAAGGAGCACCAGCCCAAGAGCTACTTCATATTCTCCTTCAATATGGCGCCAATGTCCCAACTGGACGAAGAGCAGAAGTGGCGCGCCCCCGAAGAAATCGCGCTGACTGGCGGCCCATATGATCTTCGGCGCACCATCGTCTCGGTGAGGCTGAATCCACGCTCACCCTACGAGGTCGCCCCACGCGACGGCGCGCTCTGGCTGCATGCCGATGGCGAGCCCATCGCGCAGGTGGGCCTGCACGACCTGCCAGCCTATTACAATGACAAATTGCCCGATGGACGACCCGTCGCCGAGATCGCCCCAACCATTGAATGGGGCTATCTGCTGTACCTCACCGTCTTCCGCGTCTGCCAATACTTCGGCGCGAAAGAGGAGTGCCAGTTCTGCGACATCAACAACAACTACCGCCAGCAGATTCAGGAAGGTCGCCCATATACGGGTGTGAAGTCGCCTGCTGACATCCTGACGGCTCTTGAGCGCATCGACGCCAGTGGCAGCGAGAGCGTCGCCTACACGCTCACCGGCGGCAGTGTCACCTCGACCCTACAAGGCAAAGACGAGGTGGAGTTCTACGCCCAATACGTCGAGGCGATCGAGACACGCTTCCCTGGTCGCTGGATCAGTAAGGTCGTGACACAGGCGTGGCCAGTCGAGTCGGTCAAGCGGCTCAAGGCGGCGGGCGCGAAGATCTACCATCCCAACTATGAGATCTGGGATCCGCAGCTCTTCCCCAAAATCTGCCCAGGCAAGGCGCGCTACGTCGGACGCGATGAGTGGATTCGCCGCATCGTGGACGCCGCTGACGTCTTTGGCCCCGAAAACGTCATCCCGAACTTTGTCGGTGGCGTTGAGATGGCCAAGCCCTACGGCTACACTGAGGTCGAGGACGCTATTCGCTCGACAGCGGAGGGACTCCAGTTCTTCATGTCGAAGGGCATCAGCCCGCGCTTCACGACGTGGTGTCCCGAGCCGATGACGCCGCTGGGCGACGCAAACCCGGACGGCGCGCCGTTGGAATATCACCTGCGGCTGCTTGAGACGTATCGCGACACACTTCGGGCAAACAACCTGACCCCGCCACCGGGCTACGGCGAGCCAGGCCCGGGCAAGGCGGTCTTCTCGGTCAGCCCGTTCATGGACGTGCTAGAACCAGAACAGACGCGCGCATAAGACGCCAAAGCAAGAGTATGCTGATGGCCAACGTCGCGGAGTGCACCGACGACGCGCCCTGGAGAGAAATGGATAGCGACAGATGTCAACAGTATTGACTGGCGACCTGCTCGAACGCGCGATTGCTGGCGAGCGGCTCTCATTTGATGATGGCATGCGCCTGTATCAGGAGGCCAGTACCGACGCGCTGGTCGCCGCCGCAGACGCCGTGCGCCGACGCAAGCACCCTGATGGAGTCGTCACCTATCTGGTGGACCGCAACATCAACTACACCAACGTCTGCATCATCGACTGCGGCTTCTGCGCGTTCTACCGCAAGCCCGCCAGCCAGGAAGCCTACCTGCTGACGCACGATGAGATCGGCCAGAAGGTCGAGGAGTTGGTCGAGTGGGGCGGCACGCGCGTGCTCTTGCAGGGCGGCGTCAATCCCTACCTGAAGCTGGACTACTACACCAATCTGCTCAGCTACCTCAAGCAGCGCTTCCCGCAGGTGCAACTCGACTCCTTCTCGCCAGTCGAAGTGTGGAACATCGCCCGCATCGAGAAGCGCCCACTGAACGAGATACTCCACGACCTGCACGAAGCGGGAATGGATGGCCTGCCAGGTGGCGGCGCCGAGATTCTCGACAATCGCACCCGCAACCGCATCGCGCCGCACAAGGGCACGTGGGAAAGCTGGATCGAGGCGGAGCGTCTGGCCCAGCGTGAGGGATTGACGACCTCGGCGACGATGGTTTTTGGCTTCGGCGAGGAACTCGAAGAGCGTGTGCTGACGCTCACCCGCCTGCGCGAACTGCAAGATGAGAGTCTGGCGCACAACGGCAACGGCTTCACCAGTTTCATCTGCTGGAGCTACCAACCCGACCACACCGCGATGGGCGGCGAACGCGCCTCCGGTGATGAGTATCTACGCATGGTCGCCTTCTCGCGCCTGATGCTCGACAACTTCGAGAATATCAGCGCGTCGTGGCCGTCGCAGGGTCCAGAACTGGCGGGCAAGGCGCTGCACGGTGGCGCGAATGACTTTGGCAGCACGATGATGGAAGAGAACGTCGTCAGCGCAGCAGGAGCCGATGTCGGCTCGTGCATGACGGTCGAGCAGATTCAGGAGCAGATTCGCGCGCAGGGCTTCCATCCGGCGAAGCGTGACAGCGACTACAACATCCTGCAGCTATTCGACTAACGCGCCACGCCGATACAGCGAGGAGCAGACCATGCGCCAGTTCAATCTGGAGGGCCTGCGGCGTGAGCGCGCCGCCAAAGGCGATCTCTACCATGAGTTCCTGCATGTCCCGGCGATGAGCGCGGGATTGTATGAGCTTGCGGTAGGGGCCGCTGACCCGCAGGAGCCGCATACCGAAGACGAGGTGTACTACATCACCGCTGGCCGCGCGACGCTGCTGGTGGGAAGCGAGAACATCCCCGTCGAAGCGGGTTCGCTGGTCTACGTCCCGGCGGGCGTCGTCCATCGCTTTCACAGTGTGGAAGAGGCGCTCTCCGTGCTGGTCTTCTTCGCGCCTGCCGAGTATAGCCAACGATCGGTAGATGCGACGGGATGAGCGATCGCACTGAACTGAAATTGCTGACCGCCCGCTATGTCTACCCTGTGGCGTCTGAGCCGATCGTGGATGGAGCGGCGCTGGTCAGTGATGAGCGCATTGTCGCAGTCGGGCAAGCCAACGACCTCGCCACGCGCTATCCAGATGCTCGCCGGGTAGACCTTGGCGAGGCCGCAGTCGTTCCGGCTGCCGTCAACGCTCACACCCACCTCGAATTGACGGCGCTGGAGGGCGTGATTCCGCCAGGTCTGGATATGGCGTCGTGGATTCTGGCCCTCCTGCGTGCGCGTGGCGGAATGGATGACGCAGCGCTACAAGCGTCAGCCGCTGAGGGGGTCCGTCGCTCGCTGGCAGCCGGAGTCGCTGCGATAGGTGAAATCTGCACGGCTGGGCAAAGTATCGGCCCCATCGTGGAAAGAGGCCTGCGCGGCATCGTCTACTACGAACTGCTGAGCGGCGATCCCACCCGCGCCGATGAGACGCTAACGCGAGGGCAAGCCCAACTCGAGCGTTGGCGCGAGGAGTACCCGAACGCGAAGGTGCGCTTCGGTATTTCTCTACACGCGACCTACACCGTTTCGGCGCCCCTCTTCGAGAAGGCGTCTGCGTGGGCGCGAGCTGAAGGCGTCCCGCTGAGCATCCATGCCGCTGAAGCCCCCGCCGAAACGCAGTGGCTCCTCAACCGGACTGGCCCTATCCGCGACACGCTCTATGCGACGCTGGGCATCCCGCCCGATCAGGAGCCAGCCGCGCGACGCTCCCCCATGCGCTACCTCAGCGACCTGGGCGCGCTAGGCCCGCAGACGCTGCTGGCGCATGGCGTGCAGGTGGACGCCGATGATCTGGCGCTGGTGGCGGCGGCAGGTTCAGCGGTCGCCCACTGCCCACACAGCAACACGCGCCTGCTCAACGGACGCCTGCCACTCGCAGCCTATCGCGCGGCGGGCGTACGGCTTGCGCTCGGCACAGACAGCCTGGCCAGCGCGCCATCGCTCTCCATCTGGCGTGAGGCCGCCTACGCCGCAGACCTCCACGCGGGCGCGGGTGAGCCGCTGACGCCAACGGAAGCGCTGCGGCTAGCCACGCTTGGGGGAGCCGACGCGCTCGACCTCGCCCATGATCTGGGCTCGCTGGAGCCTGGCAAACTGGCGCTCTTCGCCTCCGCCGCGCTCGACGAGCTAAGCCCTGCGGATCGCGCGACACCTGCCGCAGCGTTGGCCGCTGTCATGTCCGGGCGCGCCACGCTGGGAGCCGTGCGATTCTAGGGACATTCTGGCAGCGGGCGAGAAGATGGCGGTGCGCCGTGGTACGATAGGTCACATATGATCGAATTCGCCTAACGCGCCAGAGGATGCTCGGCGCGGGCGATACATCCTGTGTCCGTATTTCCGCGAGGAACAACGCTGATGGCGAGGTCACACTCGACGACGCCACGAGCGTAGCCATTACCCGCAACGCTGTCGACCTGTACTGTTCAAGAGAGTCCGGTTACGGCGCGCCGGATGGTACAAGGCGGCGCCGTCAGGAGGACGTCACGCGCGATGATTCCTGATTTGCTGGCGCGCTATCGCATGTTGCGCGTGCTGCTAACGCTCGTCACGGTCATCGTGGCGATCTATACTGTGCAACTCGTCTGGACGAGCCTTGTCGCGTTTGGCGACGTCATCCTGCTCTTCTTCCTTGCCTGGGTCATCGCGTTCATTCTTGAGCCGCTCGCCACCTACCTGCGCCGTATCGGCATTCCTCGCCCTGTGGGTGTATCCCTCATCTATTTGGCGCTCGCGATTGTGCTCACGGGGCTCATCGTGCTGACGGTGCCAATCATAGGTGACCAGATTCAGCGCCTGGCGAACGAACTGACGGACGCCTTCTCCACAGCGAATCTCGATCAGATAAGCGCGAACCTGACTGCGGCGCTCCAGCGCGTCGGCGTACGGCAGCGCGACGCCTCGGGCATTGTCTCGCAGGTGTGGGGACAGATACCCATCTACGCCTCATCCGCAGCTGACCAGGCCGTGACAATCGCGACGAACGCCATCACCTCAATCCTGACACTCCTCTTCGACGCCTTCCTCGTCGTCATCCTGTCGTTCTACATCATGCTAGACGGCGAACGCGTCGTGGCTGGCATCGTGCGCCGCCTGCCACCACATTGGGCCGACGATGTGACCATGTTTCGCACTGCGGTCGGGCAGATTTTCGGCGGATTCTTACGCGCGCAGATGGTCATCGCGCTTATCTACGCCATCTTCACCTGGGCGGCGCTCGCGCTGCTAGGTCAGGCGAACAGCATCCCCGTGGCGCTCATCTGCGGAATATTGATGCTGCTTCCGTTCCTCGGCACATTCCTTGCCGTCGTGCCACCCGTCGCGCTGGTGCTGCTCCAATCACCACAAGACCAACTGGTCGGTAATCTGGTGATTCTGCTCATCGCGCTGATCGTCGCACAGCAGATCACGCTGCAAGTCATCGCGCCGCGCGTCTTCGGCGCCACAATGGGCGTGCATCCGCTGATCCTCTTCGCTGGGCTGCTCCTGGGCGCGAAAGTTGGCGGTGTTTGGGGCGCATTCTTCGCTGGCCCCATCGTCGCCATCGCATACTCGATGTTCGAGGTGTTCTACGACCGCTATCAGCGTTCCTCGCCGCTCTTCCCTGACAAACTTCCCATCGCAGCTGAAGATGAACGCGATGAACACAATGAGACGCCGAGTGACGCCGAGAAGCGCGACGACTCACCGGACAATTCGATGACGCGCCGCACGCCAACTCCCGCCTAGCGCTTCTGCGCAAGCCAGCCCAGCGTCGAACGTATTGCCGACTGATGGAAGCGGCGATAGAACGCGTCCGCCTGCTCTGGCGTCATGCTCACACGCCGCAGCGCCTCCTCATATGACAGGCCAACCGCGCGTTCGAGCGCCTCGCCGTCGCTCTCTGCACTGTTCGCGCGCGTCGAAAGAGTCGCATCAGCAGCCAGCGCCTCACGACATTGACGCTCCAGCAGGTCGAAGTAGGCGATGTTCTCCCTGATAAGCGCCGGATCAGATACGCCCCCGTGGCACACCGCGAGATGTTCCGCGCCAAGCGCAGCCAGTCGGTCTAACGTGGCGCGTATCGTCGGGAGGTCAGCGGCGCTGTCCACATGGGGCCATGGCCGCTCGACGGCGTCACCAGCCAACAACGTTCGCAAGGCCGGAATCCAGACGACGGTATGGTCAGGTGTATGGCCGGGCGTGTGCAACAGTTCCAGCGTCAGATCTCCGCCATCGATAGTGAGTCGCTCGCTATAGGCGATGTCGGGCGTGATGAGACGCACAGAGGCCAGACGCGGCTGCTCGGCGAGCCGTCTGGCAAGCTCATCCGCGGCGCCCTGGCTGAGCAGACGCTCGCGCGTGAGTGCGTGGCCAATCAGTGGCGCAGGCAAAGCGCCGCCCGCTGCGAATGCCGCGTTCCCCCAACAGTGGTCGTAGTCGGCATGGGAGAGGATCACGAGCGGCTGACGACCATGCGCTTCCTCGCGTAACAACTCGATCACACGCGTAGCTTGCTCCGGCGTCGCGGAGGTATCCACGAAGATCAGGTAGCGGTCAGTGAGGAGTGCGAAGACATCTACCTCGTCGCCACAATGGAACCCGCGCAACCTCACATCCCATCCGGGCAGGGTAAACGCAGTCACATCGCTTTGTATGCTCTTGAGCCCATCGGACGTCATAGTGGGTGAACCTCTTTCCACGGACCATCGTTTGCGCAAACTATCGAATCTACTTGCTGTGTCACCCTGCGGCGGGATGCGCTATAATGTGGCGGCGCCGCCGTAGACCTTTGCGGATCAAGGTGGCGAAGTCGCACACGAGACGTGGTACATGTGCCGTGTGTCAGAATGAGGAGCGTGGAATGTCCAGCGAGAACGAGGAGTTCTCTGCCTCGCGCAATGGGACGACCCTAACCCCCAATCACCGTACGCTGACCCCGCGCACGACATTCATCGTTGCGCTTGCCTGCACACTCATCGCCAGTTCGCTGCTGTTTGTGCTTGCGGACAGTGGTCATATTACCGCCGAGGGGCAGGGTGCCGCGACTCCCACGGTTCTGGCCCCCACGGTCACGTCTACGCCGACAGTGGCCTCGCTCGGATTCCAGTACTACAACGATCGCACCGATGGATTTACCATTCAATATCCCAACGGCTGGATCGCCTCGCCGCTGAATCCGGGAATGCAGTTCGCGGACGACAGCAACGAGACCGGGTATGCGATGCAGGTGGCGCTTCCCGGGTCCACTACCATCGCCAATCCGCCAACCGACGCAGCAAACCCATCGGCGTGGGTCGAATATGAGATGAGTTACCTGCAGAACAAGTATCCGCAAAACTTCGTGCGATTGAGTGACGGCCAAACCTCGCGTACTATCGGTGGAGTCGTGTGGCAGGGCGGAGCGGGCCTCATTACCAACAATAACGCGGGCATACGAGTGCAGGTGTTTGCGACGGTCTATCACGGTCATCCGTACATCATCAATCTGCTCTCAGTCGCCGACCGATTTAGCGCGGGCATGATCGAATTCTTCAGCCCCATGCTCAACAACTTTGTCTTTCTCCCATCAACCCAGTGACCCGGTGAGGAGCCTGAACCGCATGCGCTTCCCCTTCGTCGACCGCGCCCAGCGTGCGGCCGCCAGCGACATGGCGACTGACGCGCCATCGCAATCCACGGTCGCTACCGTCGTATCGCCTGGTAATCGGTGGGCGCTGCTGACACTCGTATTCATCTCCGGCATGGCATCGCTCGCGTTGGAGATGCTCGGCCCACGCCTGATGGCCCCATTCTTCGGCTCATCGCTCTTCATCTGGGCAAACCAGATTGGCTTCACACTCATCTACCTGTCGCTGGGCTACGCAATCGGCGGGCGACTGGCCGACCGTTCCCCCAGCGTTCGCCTACTCTGTGGCATCACCACTGTAGCGGCGCTCTTCACGGGCATTATCCCGTTCATCAGTGGGCCTGTACTGCATGCCGCCGCCATCGCGCTCAATGGCGAGGTGGCCAGCATCTTCCTCGGTTCGCTGTTCGCGGTCGTGCTGCTCTTCTCTGTCCCAACGATATTGCTTGGCATGGTTTCGCCATTTGCCATCCGCCTGACGCTCGATAGTATCGGCGCTGCGGGACGCTCGGCGGGCAATCTCTATGCGCTCTCCACCGTCGGCAGCATCATCGGCGCATTCCTGCCAGTGCTGGTCCTGATTCCTGATTTGGGCGTGCGGCGCTCGTTCTTCCTCGTCGCAGTAACGCTCATCGCGGCGTCGTTGTGGGGGCTCACCAGCCGCCAGCGCATAGCGGCGTCCGTTCCGGGCGCGCTGCTGCTGCTGCCGCTCCTGCTACCACAGTTTGTCTCGCTCGGGCCGCTCAAAGGTGTCTCTGGCATCGGCTACGGAACGGTCGTGGATGAGCAGGAGTCGCTCTACAACTTCATCCAGGTGGTCCGCGGACCAGATGGCGCGATGAATCTCGTGCTCAATGAGGGCCACGCGATCCACTCTATGTATCTCCCGGGACGCACGCTCAACGGCTCTTCGTGGTATACCGACTATGCGCTGGCCGCGCCGCTCTTTGCGGCACATGGGCTGGCGGTGACACGGCCACGGATGGCAGTCGTCGGGCTAGCGGCTGGCACGGTGGCGAAGCAGTACACCGAGGTCTTTGGGCCGACGCCGATTGATGGAGTAGAGATAGATCCGGCCATTGTTGCTGTCGGACGCCGCTACTTCGCCATGAACGAACCCAACCTGCACGTGACCATTGCCGATGGACGTACCTTTATGCGCTTCTCACATGATACCTTTGATGTGGTCATGGTTGATGCGTATAAACCGCCCTATATTCCATTCCAACTCACGACCACGGAGTTCTTTGCTGAGGCGAAGGCGCACATGAGCCCCAATGGTGTGATGGTGCTGAATACGACGCATGTCGGCTCTGATTATCGGCTGGTGCATGCGTTCGTCAATACACTGCTTCGCGTCTTTCCATCGGTCTATACCGTGGATGTTCCGGACTCGCTCAATACAGAAATCTACGCGACATCCCAGCCGACCACGCTGAATGGCGTGCAGGCAAATCTCGCTGTGGCAAGCGGAAATAGCAGCAACCCGCCGCTCGCGGTCGTCGCCGGAGAGACGGCGCCGCTGGTGCAGGTGGCGCAGGCGCAGCCGGGCGGGATGGTCTTTACGGACGACGAGGCGCCGGTCGAACAGATCAGCGACCAACTCATCATAGATTACATACAGCATTGACACGCCGTCTGCGCGCACGTGCGTGATCAGCGACGGACATCAGCCAGGAAGGGACACGGGTCATGAGTGTGATGGCAATTGTAGGCGCCCAATGGGGCGACGAAGGCAAAGGAAAGATCATCGACGAGTTGGCGAATCACGCCGACTATGTCGTGCGTTTCCAGGGGGGCAGCAACGCTGGCCATCGCGTTGTGTATGGCGCCGAGGAGTTCGCGTTCCGCCTCGTCCCTTCTGGCATCCTGCATCCAGGCGTAACATGCGTCATTGGCAATGGCGTTGTCGTGGACCCCAAAGCCCTGCTGATCGAGCTCGATCAACTTCGCGCGCTCAACATCGACATCAGCCGCCTCTACATCAGCGACCGGGCGCACGTCGTGATGCCCTATCATGTCACACTGGACCGGTTGGAAGAAGAGAGCAAGGGCGCAGACAAGATCGGCGCCACGCTGCGCGGCATCGGCCCGGCGTACGTGGACAAATACTCGCGCGTTGGCATCCGCATGGCTGATCTGCTCGACCCTGACCTCTTCCGCTCGAAGCTGGCGACGACGCTCACCCAGAAGAACCGCATGATCACTGAGATCTATGGTGAGCAGCCGCTCTCGCTCGAAGACATGCACACAGAGTACGTCGGCTATGCCCAGCGCCTCCGTTCGCACGTCACCGACACACAGACGATGCTGCAGCAGGCGGTAAAAGACGGTAAGGCGCTGCTGCTGGAAGGCGCGCAGGGTTCGCTGCTCGATGTCGACTTCGGCGCCTATCCGTTTGTCACCTCGTCCTCCACGATCGCAGGCAACGCTTCGACAGGCGCCGGCCTCTCGCCACGCAGCGTGGAGCATGTGATGGGCGTCTACAAGGCGTATATCACCCGCGTAGGCGCTGGCCCCATGCCGACCGAGTTACATGACAGCGACGGCGATACATTGCGCGAGCGCGGCCATGAATTCGGCACGAACACCGGGCGTCCGCGCCGCTGCGGCTGGTTCGACGCGGTGGCCGGTCGCTTCGTGGCGCGGCTCAATGGCTTCGACAGCCTCGCTATCATGAAGCTCGACGTGCTCGACCCCTTCAAGACGATCAAGATATGCACCGGATATCGCATCGGCGACCGCGTCGTATCCTCGATGCCCGCTAACCTCAACGAATTGAACCGCTGCGAGCCGGTCTACGAAGAATGGCCAGGCTGGCAGACCTCCACCACTGAAGCGACCACCTGGGACGAACTGCCAGAGGCCGCGCGCAAGTACCTCAGCCGCATCGAAGAACTGCTGGAGACGCCGCTTGCGGTGATCTCCGTCGGCCCAGATCGCGGCAAGACCATCCACGTCCGCGACCTGCCTCTCAAGTAAGCGACATCGAGCAAAGAGAAACGCCCGCTGGAGGTTAGCTTCCCAACGGGCGTTTCTGTGGCGCTCCGGCGGCGCGCGGATAGAGTGTGGGGCATAGGCGTTGCTGGCGAGCGACGAGCAGCGCGCGGCCATCGTCAGCCAGCCCAGACGTCGTGATGGCGATGGGTGGCTGGAGGCGTGCGCCGAGCATCTCAGCCGCACGGGCGCCTGCTTCGATCTCGGCTGAGAGGTCGCCCTTCTTCGGCGCAATGACCACGCCGCCGACCCGCGCGAAGGGCGCGCAGTATTCCAGCAGCGTGGGTAGCGCCGCCACCGCCCGCGCCGTCACCACATCGTAGCGGCCGCGCTGCTCCTTCGCGTGTGCGGCTACCTCGGCGCGCAAGTTGAGCGTGCGCGCATTGGCCAGGCCAAGCGCGTCGATCACCGCCTGCTGGAAGCGTGTCTTCTTACCGGTCGCCTCCAGCAGTGTCACTTGCCAATGCGGAAAAGCGATGGCCAGCGGCAGGCCAGGGAAGCCCGCGCCACTGCCAACATCCAGCAGGCGCAGTGGTTTGGCGCGTTCCTCTGGGGTCAGCGCCAGCGCGCAGGTGAGCGAATCGAGGAAATGGCGCGTGACGACCTCCGCAGGATCGGTAATCGCCGTCAGATTGACACGCGTATTCCAATCCAGCAGCAGGTCGCACAACGTGTCGAACTGCGCAAGTTGCTCGGAACTGAGGCTCAGGCCGACCGACTCCGCGCCTGTATGTAGCGGCGCCAACCGCTCGATGTTAGCGGACACGTTTCTGCTTGTTGCTCAGGTAGTCGATCATCACATATTCCGCCAGATCATCAGGGTTCGTGTAGAAGGCGCGGCCCCGATTGACCGTCGCCATCTGATTCACGAAGTGCTTGAGATAGCCATCATCCCACAGCATGAACACGTTGACCGTGATCTGCTCGCGGGCGCAGCGCTTCGCCTCGCGCAACGTCTGCAAGATCGCCTCCTCAGGCGGCGGCCAGCCAAACGCCCAATGTCCATCATCCATGAACATGGTCGGGCCACCATCGGTGATCATGATGATCTGCTTGTTCGCGCCGCGTGATTTCGCCAGCAGCTTGCGCGCGACCATCAGCCCATGCACCATGTTCGTCCCCTGAACGTGGTTCCACTCGCCGATGTCGATCAACTCCTCCGTCTTGTACTCACGTGCAAAGTTGGAGAAGCCGACGAGATGGAGCGTATCACGCGGGAACTGACCGCGAATCAGACTCTCCAGCGCGATGGCGACCTTCTTCGCCGGAGCCCAAAGGTCATTTTGCAGCATGCTCCAACTCATATCGAGCATCAGCACGGTGGAGGACCGCGTCGTGTGCTCGGTATGATACACCTCGAAGTCATCCTTCGTGAGATGCACGGGCGAACCAGCGCCCTGACGATCGATCGCGTTCATGATGGTGCGTTCGAGATTCAGTTCGAAGGGATCGCCGAATGTGTAGGGCTTCGTCTCGTCGTCGCGCTCGCCGCCGAAGCCGCGCTCAGGCAAACGATGACGGCCAAACGCATCCTTCTGGAGCTGGCTAAACACATCTTGCAGCGCCTTCTCGCCAATGCGCCGAATACCGCGCGCGGTCAATTCGAGGTGGTCGCCGTCGCGCTTGACCATACCCTCATCTTCGAGTTGCCTCATCATCGCCTGGAGTTGTTCGAGCGCCTGCGCCTCCTCATCGCCAACGAGGTCGCGCAGCTTATCGGAGTCCAGGTCGCCAAGGTCGCCGGGACGGCGCACGCTCCGCATCTGGCGCTCTAGCTCGTCGAACTCCTGCAGTGTCCCCATCAGGTCCATCGCCTCAGCCAGTGAGAGCGGCTCATCGCCGGTCAACTCATACTGAGTGCGCCTGCTAGACGGCGAAAGCTCTTCCAGGTTCATCGCCAGTTGCGCGAGGTCGGCGCGCAAACGGTCGTCGCCAATGAGGTCTTCTACCATGTTGCGAAGCTGCTCGCGCTGCTCCTCCGACATGCTGTCCATGACGGCCTGCATCTGCGCCTGTCGCCGCTGCATCTGCTCGATCAGGTCGTCCAGATCATTGATGCCAGGTCCGAAGAAATCGCCGTACTTCTGCATGAAGCTGTCGAAATCAGGCTCCTGACCCTCGGCGCGCTGACGAAGCATCTGGTTGAGTTCGCGCACCATCTCGCGCAGGCGGGCAAGGTCGGCGGGCGTCATACTCTGGATTGCCTGCGACATCCCCTGGAAGTATTGCTGCATCACCATCTGCTGCAGCATCTCCATCAATTCCTTGAACTCCTGCCGGGCCTGATCGTCCATGAACTCATACTCGGAGAGCTTCTGGATCTGGCCACCGGGATCTTGCGGCAACTGGTCGAGGTACTGCAGCTTCTTGTTGGCGATACCTTCGAGCATGCGGCGGAACTCATCCTGCTCGCCAGCGCCCGACTTGCTATCAGACCCCTGTTGTCCTTGTTGTCCTTGTTGTCCTTGTTGACCCTGCTGACCGTCGTTTGGCTGCTGCCCTTGCTGGCCCTGCTGTCCTTGCTGACTCTCTGCCCCCTGCTGGCCGTGCTGGCCATCGCCGGGCTGCTGGTCAGCTTTCGGGCCGCCGAGTTGCTCCTCCAGCCGCCGCTGGATGCCCTCGCGCTCGTGCTGCTTGATCTGCTCCAGTTTCTCCGCGATGTTGTCCATCACGCCATCGAGGTTGTAGCGCTCCATCTTCTGCTGGCGACGCTCGCGCACGCGCTCCATCAGTTCGCGCAAGCCCATACGCTGGCTTCCGTCGCGGCTTTTGAAGCCATCGCGCATCATGCGTTCGAGGGCGCGGCGCAGTGAACCGTGCTTCAGATAATCGTCTGAGAGCGCGTCCAGAATGTCCTCAGCATCGAGGTCATCGAGCCGCTGCGAGCCATCCCAGCGGGAATAGCGAAACGGCTTATTCAAGTGATATCGGTCGAACATGGGATGCCCCCGTTCTGGGACCTGAGAAGTTAAATTCGGTTCTGATGTAGACATTGGCCAACCTCACCCCCAGCCCCTCTCCCACGAGGAGAGGGGAGTCCGGATTTCCCCCTCTCCTCGCGGGAGAGGGGGACAGGGGGTGAGGTCTGGAGCGCGCATGTGCCCAACAAACTAAGCAAACGTCGTATGACATCTGCCGTGTTTGCTGCGGCAGGCAGCGGTTAACTCACCAAACCGCCAGCGTCTTATCGGCGATAGCGCGTCTGGCCAGCCACCTCGTCTTTGTTGAGGC
>DASVZC010000107.1:0-3528 GCA_036391835.1 Ktedonobacterales bacterium
CCGCAGCATCTACGACGAGACGATGAACCAACTCAGCGCAGCGGCAAACGCGATGCGTGTCGGCGCTGGCGCGGACCCGACCACCGAGGTCGGCCCCGTCATCTCGCGAGAGCAACTGGAGCGCGTATCGGGCTACATCGAAACCGGCAGGCGTGAGGGCGCCGTGACGCGCGCGGGCGGCGAGCGGGCTGGCGGCGACCTTGCCGAAGGCTACTTCCTGAAGCCAACCATCTTCGATCAAGCGCACGATGAAATGACCATTGCTCGCGAAGAAATCTTTGGCCCGGTCGTCGTCGCGCTCCCCTTCGACGATGTCGAAGAAGTCGCCAGGCGCGCTAACCAGTCCATCTATGGACTGGCGGCAGGCGTATGGACGAGCGACATCAAAAAGGCGCACAAGATGGTGTCGCTGCTGAAATCGGGCGTGGTGTGGGTCAACACCTACAACCAGTTCGATGCGGCGGCGCCCTTTGGCGGCTACCGACAGAGTGGCTACGGCCGCGAGATGGGCCACGCTGTCCTCGACGCCTACTCGCAGATCAAAACCGCCTGGATCAACCTGCGGTAGCCTTGGCGACAGAGCATCAACAAGGATGCGCCTCTTTCCCACCGGTTGGCGAGAAAGAGGCGCATCCTTGTTCGGCGTCGATATGAGCCGATATTAGATGATCGGGCCGCCGATGAACCCTTCGGCGATGCTGCCGATGACGGGGAGCTTGGTTGGCTTGCCCTGGAAGGCGGAGATCATCCCCCACAGCCAGAAGACGAACGTTGCGAGGCCGATCAGGCCAAGTGGGCAGGTGATAATCGCCGCAGCCGACGAATCCGTCCCCAGACCCGACCGAAGTGACTGGGTAAGAATCGAGACAACTGTCGACACTAACCCAATCGCCATCGCCTGCGCGGCATGGAACTTCGTGAAACGGTTCTTCTCCATCGCGAAGATGATGATCTGCCCGATGAAGCCAACTAGCGGCACGATGCCGACCAGATATACCAGGCCAGCCAACATCTCGGCTCGCATGTTCCCCAGCGACGACATGCCCCAGCGGCTCATCGGCGCGCCATACTGCGCTTGCTGGCCATAGGGTTGCTGACCATACTGCGCTTGCTGTCCGTAGGGCTGCTGCGGCGTGTAGGGTGGGGGCGGAGGTGGGTATGCGGGTTGCTGTGGTTGGCCATAAGGCTGTTGTGGATCACCGTAGCCAGGTTGCTGCGGTTGCCCGTAGGGTGGCTGTTGTGGCTGTTGTGGCTGTTGTGGCTGTTGTGGTTGCTGTTCGTACGGCGACTGGCCGTACTGCGGTGGTTCCATCGACATGTTTGGAGGTTCCTTTCAGTCTCGGACCGCCAGAGCAGCCAAACGCGCTCTCAGGTGATAGTATCACGCGCGCGCTTTATGTCGCTCTCCCACAAGGTGTACGCGCAGCCATGTCTGCGGTTGCGTGGATGATGCGCAGCCACGCTTCCTTACTGCGGCTGAGGCGCGGATACCGTATAATGCCAGCGATGCCCTTGAACTTTTCGGCGCGCAATGGGGCGCGACCACATATGAGCAGCGTGTTCGAGTCAAAGGAGCCTACATCATGGCTGATCATGATCCTGTCATAGTCGCCGCTACTCGCACCCCCACCGGGCGCTTCCTCGGCGGTCTCTCGTCATTTACCGCAACGGACCTCGGCGGCATCGTCATTCGCGAGGCGATCAAGCGCGCGGGTATTCCCGTCGAGCGCATTGACGAAGTCATCATGGGCAATGTCGTGCAGGCAGGCGAGGGCCAGGCGCCCGCTCGCCAGGCCGCGCTCAATGGCGGCGTTCCCGCAGACGTGCCAGCCTTTACGGTCAACAAGGTCTGCGGCTCAGGACTGAAAGCGGTCATGCTGGCGTCCTCGGCTATCAAGGCGGGCGACGGTGAACTCTTCATCGCCGGTGGCATGGAGAGCATGAGCAACGCGCCGTACCTGCTGCCGAAAGCGCGCACAGGCTATCGAATGGGTGATGGACAGATCATAGACTCCGTGGTGCATGACGGCCTGTGGTGCGCAGTCGAGAATGTCCACATGGGCGAAGAGGCTGAGATCGTCGCGGAGGCCTACAAGGTCACCCGCGAGGAACAGGACGAACTGGCCTATCGTAGCCACAAGAACGCCCAGGCGGCGACCGAGGCAGGTCGATTCCGCGATGAGATTACACCAATCGAGGTGGCGGGCAAGAAAGGCGCGACGACAGTGATCGACCGCGACGAGCCGATTCGCCCCGATACCTCGATGGAAGGGCTAGCGGCGCTGAAGCCAGCGTTCCGCAAGCAGAACGGCACCGTCACCGCTGGCAACGCCCCTGGCTTGAGTGACGGCGCATCGGCGACCGTCGTCACCAGCGAGCGACTCGCCCGTGAACTGGGCCTGCCGATTCTGGCCAGGATCACTGGCTATGCCGCAGCCGCCATCGAGCCGCGCATGATCTTCGCCTGTCCGCCGCGCGCCGTCAAGAAACTGCTGGAGCGCACCGGCCAGAAGATGGGCGACTTCGACGTGATCGAAGTCAACGAGGCGTTCGCGGCGCAGACCGTCGCCAATGGCAAAGAGCTTGGCTGGGACTGGGACAAGGTCAATCCCAATGGCGGCGCCGTCGCGCTGGGTCATCCCATCGGGTCGAGCGGGTCGCGCGTGCTGACCACGCTGATCTACGAGTTGCGCCGCCGTGGGGGTGGCAAGGGTCTGGCGACGCTCTGCCTCGGCGGTGGCGGCGCGGTCGCTATGTCAGTTGACGTGCTCGCATAGGCGACGCGGTTCGCATCAAGCGCACAGGAGGAACCTTACCCATGCTGGACCAGAAGCCGCCTGCGTCGGGCAAACGCTCGAAGGGTAGCGACAAGCCATCCGCCGCTGGCGCCACACCGCGCGAGCCGTTGTTCTCGGCGGAGTCCGTGGCGCACGCCCACGCCGAGCGTGAGCGCTGGGAATCGACAACGGTGGCGAAGGCGATCAAGCGCATGCCCGAGCAGCCCGCCGAAACCACCACGCAATCGGGCATGCCGATCAATCGCATCTACACGCCCGATGACACGAGCCAACTCGACTACATGCGCGATCTTGGCTACCCTGGCGAATATCCCTACACCCGTGGCGCGCAGCCGACCATGTATCGCGCGAAGCCGTGGACGATGCGGATGTTCGCTGGCTTCGGCACAGCGGAGGAAACCAACGAGCGTTTCCACTACCTGCTGGAGCATGGACAGACGGGCCTCTCGGTCGCGTTCGACATGGCCACACTCTATGGCTATGACCATGACCACCCCATGGCGCTGGGCGAGTTTGGCAAGTGCGGCGTGGCGATCTCATCGCTCGCCGACATGGAGATTCTGTTCAGCGGCATCCCGCTGGACAAGATCACCACGTCCATGACCATCAATAGCCCGGCGCCGGCGATCTGGGCGATGTATATCGCGGCGGCTGAGAAGCAGGGCGTTTCGATGGACAAGCTCGGCGGCACGCTGCAGAACGACATTCTCAAAGAGTACATCGCGCAGAA
>DASVZC010000108.1:0-20315 GCA_036391835.1 Ktedonobacterales bacterium
AAATCATAGGTGACGGCGGATTGCAGCGGCGGATAGAGCAGGTAGAGCAGCGCGAACGCCACCCCCAGCAGCGCGCTCCGCAGCCGCCGGCTCGCCAGCCAATAGACCGGCAGCGCGCCCGACGCGACCACGGCGACCTGCACGAATTGCAGCAACTTCGGCGTAGGAATGAGCGCATAGAGCGCCGCGAGCGGCAGCATGATCGGCTCGAAGTGAATCGCGAAACGCGAAACATCCCCCAGGCAGTTCGTGTCAGAGATGATATTGCATACGGTGTCGCGTAGGAAGGCGCCATGCGTCGTATTCCAGAGCGCCTGCGCCATCGTCGCCATATCTTCGGCGTGCGTCAGATACGCATCGTGAACCGCCCACAGATAGATCGAGTAGAACAGCGTCCAGAGGACCGCGCAGCCCACCACGACCCAGAATGCGACACGCGCCCCAGTCCCTTCGAGCGGCGGCGGCAGTTGCGGGTAACGGTCGAGCAGCCACGCCACAACACGCCGGAATGAGTGGGAGGACCGCACGCCCGAAGCATCGGAACTACCCACTGGAAGCCTGCCGCTCGAAGCCATCAACGACTACCTATCTTCTCAAAAGAGCCGGAGCCAGCGGCGAGCATGGCTCATCATTTCGTCTGTGCGCCTGCTTCTGGCGTCGTTTCGCTCGCCACACCTGACGTTGGCGCGGCCGGCATCTTGCCGCCAGAAACGAGATACGCCAGCGCGATCGACACCAACTCCGCGCCCGTCGAGAGCAGTCGCGAAACCATCGCCACTACAAACGCGATGGCGAATCCACCCGCGCCCGTCGTCACGCCTGCCGCCACCATCAGCCCAGCGATGGCCGCCTCGCGAAAGCCAATGCCGCTCGGCGTGATGAAACTCAGGAAGCCGACGTCCCACCCCAGCGCATAGATGCCGATGGCCAGCGCCAGCAGCGTCGGCGGCAGCGGCGGGGTCACGATGCTACGCGTCAGCAGATAGAAGCCAATGCCCGCGACGATCCAACTGAGCGACCAGAAGAGCGTGATGAGGAGCAGGTCGAGGTAACTCAGAGTCAGCCGCGTCGGCTCCCGGCGCATCAGCCGCAGGCCCGCGTTGAGCGCCGCCTCCAGCAGTCGCGGATGCAGCCCTAGCAACAGCAGCGGAATCGCCACCGCTCCGGCGATCAGCGCGACATTGGCCGGGAGTTGAGTCTGCGTCGCAAGCGTCGACAAGTCTGGCCAGAAGAGCAGCGAGACGGCGAAGACCAACGCCGCCGAAAAGATCTTGGTCGCCAGTTCGATCACCATGCTGGCCAACCCAATGGTCTTAGGAACGCCACGCTGCTCCGCCCAGACAACTCGTGTGATGACATGCCATACATTGCCAGGAATGTAGCGCACGAACTCAGCGCCCAAATAGATGCGCTCGCTCGCCAGAATATCGAGGTCGCTGCCCAGGCGCCGCAGAATCGTGCGCCAGATCAGCGCAAACATCAACTCCTGTCCGACCAGAAAGAGGAAGCCCAGGATGAGCAGCCCCCACTGCACCTGCCAATGGTAGTCGCGCAGGGTATTCCAGCTCTTGTAGAGCGCGGCGACGACAAACACGGCAATCAGCAGCATCGCGGCTACTTGAATGAGGCGCTTGTGGCGGCGGGCCAGGCCAGCGAGGCGACCTACGAACGACGTGAGAGCGGCGTCAGAGGAACGAGCATCCGACGACGGAGGAACACTCACCCCAACACCTGCCTGACGCTATATTCATCAGAGGGACGATACGCGAAGTGGCGGATCATCTCGCTCTGCAAGCCCGTCAGGATGAAGCTGACGCCGAATATCAGCAGGATCACACCTACGAACAGCACAGGGCGGTTATGAATCATAGTGTGCGACCCAAACGGCAGATACCGATCGAGCACGACATACAGATCGATCGCGAAACCCGCGATCAGCGAGAGCAGGCCGACCGTGCCAAAGAGTCGCAGCGGTGTCCGCAGATAGGAGATGAGGAAGACCACCATCAGCAGGTCGAGCAAGCCGCGCAGGAAGCGACCCGCGCCAAATTTCGACTTGCCAAACTTTCGTTTGTGGTGGCGCACCTTGACCTCAGTCACCCGGAACCCACGCTGATGCGCGAGAATCGGGATGAAGCGGTGCAACTCACCGTAGAGCTTGACCTCATCGAGAATCTCGTGGCGATACGCCTTGAAGCCGCAGTTGATGTCGTGCAGCTTCACGCCGGTCGTGCTCCAGACCATGCGGTTGAAGAAGAACGATGGCACCGTCTTGGTCGGCGGGTCGTGGCGCGGATACTTCCACCCCGAGACGAGATCGTACCCCTCAGCCAGTTTCTCCAGAAACAGCGGTATCTCCGCCGGGTCATCCTGCAGATCGGCATCCATCGTAAAGACGACGTCGCCGCGCGCCTCCTGGAAGCCCGCGACCAACGCCGGCGTCTTGCCAAAGTTGCGGCGGAACTGAATCACACGCACACGCGCATCCATCTCGTGCAGCGCCTTCAGTTGCTCGAACGACCCATCGCGACTGCCATCATCTACGAAGATCAGTTCATAGGTTTCGTTCAGGCTTCCGAGTTGTGCGCTCAGCGCGTCATAGAGTGGACGAACGCTCTCCGCTTCGTTGTAGACCGGAACGACGACGCTGATGGCGACGCGGGGAGGCGTGACCAGCGTCGGTTGTGGCGCGGCGGGCGTCACAGTCGCTGGACTGTCGGTCTGCTGCATGTCTCTACTTCTCCCTGTTCGCGCGCAACGTGCGCCATCCCATACCTTCGGCATTATGGCGCCGCGCCGATACGTCGTCAACGACCGCATGACTGCCTATCTCGCATCAGCCCGCATTCTAAGCTGCTTCCCATGCAATCGCTGCGCCGATCATTCGACGCGGACACCCCCCAATGGTTCGGGGGCGCCGTTTGCATCTTGTAACGCGTGGGATACAATAGCTATGCCAGAGAAGGTCACGCGTGAAACGTTTCGTCGGCAAAGCCCGCTTGACGCAGCCGTGGCGATATCTATCAGAGTCTATCAAGGTCTATCAAGGTCTATCAGGCGCGCCAGAGGACGGGAGAAAACATGTCGCTCATTAATATCGCCAAACGTGAGATTAGCTGTAAAGTGGTCTACTACGGCATTGGTTTGAGCGGCAAAACGACCAATCTCCACTTCATCCACCGCACCGTCAACCCCACCGATGTCGGCGAGATGGTCTCCATCGATACCGAGACTGAGCGCACGCTGTACTTCGACCTGCTGCCACTAGAGCTTGGCACTGTCCACGGATTCCGTGTGCGCTTCCAACTCTACACCGTGCCGGGACAGGTGCTCTACCAGCAGACGCGCCTCTCCGTGCTGCGCGGCGCCGATTGCGTCGTCTTCGTGGCCGACTCGCAGGCGAGCAAACTGCAAGAGAATATCGAGAGCTTCAAAGAGTTGACCGAGCAACTTCGGCGCATGGGCAAGAATCCCGGCGAGTTCCCCATCGTACTGCAATGGAACAAGCGCGACCTGCCCGGCACGCTGCCCACGCCTGTGCTCGATCAGTATCTCAACCCATTCCGCGCGCCCAGCTTCGAGGCGGTCGCCGTCAACGGGCGCGGAGTCGTCGAGAGCCTGCGCTACGCCATCAACGCGACGCTGACCCGCCTCGACCCACCGTAAGTCGCCCGCGCTCAACGAGAGTATAGATGTGATGGGACAAGGCCCAGTTTGAACTGGCTTGCTAATACACCCACCACCCCGAGCAACGACACGCCAAATACTATCCAAAACCAGTCACTTTCGAAAGGGATGACAAACGCCAGCGCGATTGCGCCGAGCGGAGTCACAGATGGCAGCAGCACGGCTAGCGCCTGTTCGCGCAAGGAGTCGAGCGGCAGCGGGCTGGGAGCAACCAAGTCAAAGCGTTTCAAATAAGCGTTTGCGACGGCCGTATACAGGTTTCCGAGCATCAGCAGGTTTACCCAGACGATTTGCCAGCGGAAAGCACTTGCTAGCAATGGCCGATCTACGAGCCAGATCACACAACTCATCACTATCAATGCGAGCGTCGCAACCAAGCAGATCAGCCCGACACTAAAGACCACCCTCAGGAACGGCGGCAACCGGCGAAGATTGCGCATATCCATTTCTCCTTTACCATCGGTGCGGCGTTCGCAGCAGGGTATCGCCTGGCATGAAGCACACATAGACAGCTTCCGCCAGCAGGGCCAAACCACCAATCGCTCCGAGCACGAAGGCTATCCCGATGAGCGGGCTGCCCAGCGGGAGGATGAGCGCCAGTGTAATGACGCACAGTGGAAACATCGCAGGAATCAGAATTGTCACTAACTGACGTTTCCACGAGTCGGTCGGCAGTGGAGCGCCTGGTGGGAACGGTTCGGGCGGCGCCTTGCGAATTCTTGTGGAGTAGAGCCCAACGGCGAGCGTGCAGGCGAGACTAAGCTCGCCAAGACCCATTGAAAGCGTCTGCATGCGGTCATTGACCACGGGAACAGCCGGATACGACTGCTGGAGTAGCATGAATAGGTTCGCTGACAGCACAATTGCCGTGGCGGAGCATACCAGCGCTAGAACGCCAGCTACCTTGATGAGCAGTGGGACTTGGCGAAAGTGTCGAATCAGCATGGGTATATCCTTCCTTGTTCGGATTCGGCCCTCGCTTGCCAGGCTTCGTTGATGCGCAGTGTAGCATGCGGTGTAGCGCAAGCGCAAAAGTGGTCGGGGCAGGCTGTTTAGGCGCTTATTTGGCGCTCACAACAGAGTGGGATTGAGGCGCGTATATCTGAGGAATTTGGGTATACACTGCGCGCTTCGGCGCGTCAAGAAAGCGAGGGGCGCGGATGTCCTCTGATTCTCCCTACCAGACACGCGACGTGCAGCACTTCGAGTCGTGGTCGCGCCGCTACGAAGCGTCGTGGATGCAGCGGCGTCTCTTTGGCCCCGTCCACGCCGCCACGCTCGACCTCGCCGCATCCCTGCCCGCGCCCGCGACCATCCTCGACATCGGCTGCGGCACAGGACGCCTCCTCCGCGCCGCCGCGCTCCGCTGGCCCACCGCCGCGCTGATCGGTGTGGACCCCGCTGAGGGGATGGTGGAAGTCGCGCGCAACCTCACACCCGGCGCTACAATCTATCGCGCGCTCGCCGAATCCTTGCCGCTACCCGATGCCAGCGTAGACCTCGCGCTCAGCACGGTCTCGTTCCACCACTGGGGCGACCAGGCGGCTGCGTTCCGTGAAATCGCGCGTATCTTGCGGCCAGGCGGCTACTTCATCCTGTCAGACTTTGCGCCTCCGAGCATCCTGGCCCGGCTGCATCTGACGGGACGTGCGCAGCCTGCCGCCGCGCGTGTGCGACTCCTCGCTAACGCGGGTTTCAGCGTCGTGCGCCGGCAGAATATGGCCTATCCGATGATTCTGGCGACAGTAGCCACGCTCAAAGCGCCGTGAGAATCTCCACGCCATTCTCGGTGATCGCCAGCGAGTGCTCGAACTGCGCTGACCGTTTGCCGTCCGCCGTCGAGATAGTCCAGCCGTCCTCTCTGCTGGTCTTGGTCTCTTTGACGCCCATATTGATCATCGGCTCGATGGTAAAGACCATCCCCTGCTTGATGAGCGGCCCCGTTCCCTTCACCCCATAGTGGGGTACGAACGGATCTTCCCACAGGTCGCGGCCTACGCCATGCCCGCCGAGGTCGCGCACGACGGAGAAGCCCTCGCCCTCAGCGTAGGTCTGGATGGCCGCGCCGATGTCGCCGATATGATGGCCAGCGTCGGCGTGCTCGATGCCAATCTCCAGGCAACGGCGCGTCACATCGAGCAGGCGCTGCGACTGCTTGTCTAGCTGGCCGACCGCGAAGGTCACGCACGAATCGCCGATCCATCCGCGATACTTCGCGCCGATGTCGATGCCGATGAGGTCACCTTCCTGCAAGATCTGCCGCGCGCTCGGGATGCCGTGGCAAATCACATCGTTGATGGCGACACAGATCGTGGCGGGAAACGGTGGGCGCACCAGCCGTCCGGCGCGGTCGCGTACAGCGCCATAGCCTTTGTACATCGGCAGCGCGCCTTTGCTGCGAATATACTCCTCGGCTATGCGGTCGAGTTCGCCGGTGGTCACGCCAGGCTGCACATGTGGCCGCAAGACCTCGTATGTCTCTGCGACGATGCGGCCGGCCTCGCGCAGTCCCGCGATCTGTTCTGGTGTCTTGTAGATGATCGGCATAGCGCACATCCCTGACCTTCAGCTACGAAAGGTCTGTGATTGCCCGGCGCCTGAAGGAAAACATCCCTCAGACGCCGAGCGTGCAGAATTGTTGGGTAAGGCTAGCGCCGCGCCAACGCCTGCTTCGTCAGTTCCGGAATATCAAAGATAGTGTCAGCCACCGGCACGTTGGCCTTCTCCAGCGCCTCGACCTTACCTTGCGCAGTGCCGCTAGAGCCAGAAACGATCGCGCCAGCGTGGCCCATGCGCTTGCCCGGAGGCGCTGTGCGGCCAGAGATGAAGCCAATCACTGGCTTCTTCATGGTGGCGGCATAGGCGGCGGCATCTTCTTCGTCGCTACCACCGATCTCACCGCACATCACCACCGCTTCGGTCTGATCGTCCGCCTCGAACAGGCGCAGGCAGTCGATGAAGGTCGTGCCGATCAGCGGGTCGCCGCCGATGCCGATGACGCTCGACTGGCCCAGGCCCGCCGCGGTCAGCAGCGACACCACCTCATACGTGGCCGTGCCCGAACGGGAGACGAAACCGATATTGCCCTCTTTGAAGATGTGGTACGGCATGATGCCGACCTTGCCCGCGCCTGGCGTGGCGAGTCCTGGGCAGTTCGGGCCAATCAGGCGGGTCGGATGCTCTTTGATGTAGGCCATCGCCCGCGCCATATCCAACACCGGAATCATCTCAGTGATGGCGACCGTCAGCGCGATGCCCGCGTCAGCAGACTCCATGATAGCGTCGGCGGCGCCCATCGGCGGCACGAAGATGCAGGAGACATCGGCGCCCGTTGCGGCTTTGGCCTGCGCGACCGTGTCGAACACGGGCAGCCCCTCGGCCTTCTGGCCGCCCTTGCCCGGCGTGACTCCGCCGACCACCTGCGTGCCGGCGTCGATCATGCGCTTGGTGTGATAGCTTCCCTCGGCGCCGGTGATGCCCTGCACGATGACGCGCGAGTTCTTATTGAACAGGATGCTCACAGTTAGTTCCCCTTCGCCGCGATCTCGGCGACGATCTTCTGCGCGCCATCGCGCATGTCGGCGCCCCACGTCAGCCCGGCGTTGGCCAGCATCGCGCGGCCCTCTTGCTCACCCGTCCCGGCGAGGCGCGCGACAATCGGCATGCCCTTCGGCAGCTCCGCTTGCGCCATGATGATGCCCTGCGCCACCTCTTCGCCGCGTGTGATGCCGCCGAAGATGTTGACGAAGATGCCCTTGACCTGAGGGTCGCGCGCCACGAAGAGCAGCGCCTTCTTCATCAGGTCAGCCTTTGCGCCTCCACCGATGTCGAGGAAGTTCGCGGGCTTGCCACCCGCGCGCGCCACCATGTCGAGCGTCGTCATCACGAGGCCCGCGCCGTTACCGATGATGCCCACGTTACCGTCAAGCTTGACGTAGGTGAGACCCTCGGCCTTCGCCTCGAACTCCAGCGGGTTCGCCTCTTCTGGCTCAGCCCACGAAGCGTACTCTTTCTGGCGCGGCAGCGCATTGTCGTCGATGATGATCTTGGCGTCGGCGGCGATGACCTTGCCGTCACCCGTCAGCGCCAGCGGATTGATCTCGGCGAGGGTCGCGTCCGTCTCGATGCACGCGCGCACCAGCGTGGAGAGAATCGCGCCACCACGCGCCACCACGACGGATGGCACACCGGCCTGTGCGAGCAACTGGCGCGCCTTCATCGGAGGCAGACCCCAGCGCATGTCGACGACATGGCGAATGATCTTCTCCGGCTCCTTCTCGGCCACCTCTTCGATGTCTACACCGCCAGCCGCGCTGACGATGACGACGGGCGCTTGGGAGGAACGGTCGAGCGTGACGCCGATGTAGTATTCCTCTTTGATGTCCAGCGCAGGCGTGACCAACACCTTCTCGACGGTCAGCCCTTTGATGTCCATCCCAAGGATGCGCCCAGCCACTTCGCGGGCTTGCGCAGGATCCTGCGCGATCTTGACACCGCCAGCCTTGCCGCGCCCGCCGACGTACACCTGCGCCTTGATGACGACAGGTTCACCAAACTCGCGGGCGATATTCTCGGCTTCCTCAGGAGTGGTGGCGATTTTGCCCGGCTGCACCGGCACGCCGAACCGACGAAGAATATCCTTCGCCTGGTACTCGTGAATCTTCATTGATAGTTGTCCCTGTGTAGCTCTAGCGCCGACCCGATGGGCGCCTGTGAGCTAGCAAGCCTTCGGGCCAACAGGTAAGCGCGGCGCCTCCAGACGATGGAGCGAATGGGGAAAGATTGGCCTTGCGGCGCAACCAGTCCATCATAGGCACGCTGCTGCCGCGTGGTCAAGTCAGAGCAGCATCAGCGGTCACGCTTGGCGCTGGGACAACTCATCACTCTCGAGTACTGGAGGTTGACCGAAAAGTATGCGTGCGCCAGAACATCGCGCAGACCAGCGATTTGCGCCCACGGCGTATCAGGTGAGAGATCGCGAACCGAGGTCGGAAGGTGTTTCACAGCCTCGCCCAATGTCTCCAGATTCCTTACGACCGCATCAATGCGCATCTCATCCGCGCGAAATGCCTCTAGAGACAATCCCTGCGTATAGCGGTCAATACGATCGAGCGCCGTAAGGATATCCTCAAGATACAGGAGATAGTCCCGGGGCATAGATAACCTCACTCAATACGGGCTGGCGCAAACGCGGTCGCAGATCCTCTGCCAGCACGAGATCGACAGGCAAGCCGAGCGCCGCTTCGAGCAACAACTTCGCATCCATGAAGTTGCGGAAGGTAAGGTGATCGAACGTAACCAACAGATCAACATCACTCTCTGCCGTTTGTTCGTCGCGGGCATAGGAACCGAACAACCCGAGGGATGTCACGCCAAGGCGCCGCAACGCCGGGGCTTGCACGGCAAGGTCGGCCAGAATCGTAGCGCGAGGCCGCGCTCCACGCTGGATGGTCGGTTGCGCCACTGGACGCCTCCCCTCACTGCGGCGTGTCGCTCCACGACCGCAGTGTACCACGCTCCAGATGACTCACGGCCTGTTTCCTGCTTCGTATAAACAGCGCGCAGATGGGGCTTCAGCCGCCAGCCTCGCTACTGCTGATACGTCCCTGTGCTGATGGTGAAGTTCAGCCTGTGTCCGCCGTTGTCTACGAGCAGCACGCCTGGCGACGCCATGCCAAGGATGGCGACATGGCCAACATTGGGCGCGGGGTAGAAGGTCCACGCCGAAATGCTGCGATCTGTCTGTGGATTCAGGCATGCCGCATCGCCATGACAACTATCGACGCCAATCACTCCTGGCTGATTGGTGAGTCCCACCGTCGAGAGGATCCACGAGTCACCCACTAACGCGCAGTTTCGGATTGAACCATATTTCACGGCGACCGCCTGTCCGGTAGAACCATCCGCGTTGCTCCACGCCCCGCACGGCTTCGTGGCGACACTATTACTTGCTGTTGTGGCTTCCACGAGTGGCGCACTGGTTGCCGTCGAACTGGTCTTGGCGCTCGAGGCGCCGCCAGCCCCGCATGCGCTCAGGCCCGCGCCCAGCGCCACCAGCGTGAGAAGCCCACATACCAAGCCGCGTGTCGTGCGAATCCACTCGTGCGCGTTCTGCAAGGGAGGTATCCTTTCGCTGCAATCGCCTGCGTGCTGTCTCACGGCTCAGACATTGATATAACGGAGTGAGCGCGCCATGGTAAGGAAGTCGGGCATATCGCGTTGCGCCTGCGCCTCCGAAGGCTCTGTGAGCAAGAAGCCGTAACTATAACCATGCAGTGTGACGCCAACGGCGTAGCTGACATTCGGATATCCCGATAGCCGCTCGACATAGACCTTCGCACGCTGTCCCACGATGATGATGCTCTGCCCGGTTGGCTGCCAGTAATTCGTGAGCGCACCCGGGCCGCCGAGACACGGCGCCGCCACAGATATCTCCATCGAGCGCGGCATCTTCTCACTGTCGAACGACGACTTTGGCGTGCGATAGTCAGGGCCGAGCAAGACAAAGAGTGCGCACGAAGGATTCGATCCCGCGGAGTCAGCTACGGCTGCCCACAGTGGCGGCGTACCCACATGGAGATGGAACTGCGTGTTGTCGTAGTGGCCCCAGCCGATAGGTAACCCCATGCTCAACGGCTCGACCACTTCGACCACCACCACAGCAATCAGCGCCAACGCAGCCAGCGCGGCTAGCGCTTTCCAGGTCCAGCGGGGATACCACCGGAATCTCGTCCGCGGGCTAGCATACGTTTCGGTGGCCATGCGCGATATCCTTTCAACGCTGCGCGGCGATGCGCATTTGGCTTGCCTACTTCCCTCGACACCATCGTCGACGGCTTGCCGCAATAGTAGCACAGATGGGTAGTTGACGCCCCCTCCCAAATGGGTCACGCCCATGGCCCGAACGGCGAAGGTCCCTTGGCGCCCCTGTACACGATACGGTACAATGGCACGGCGTCTCAGCCTCAGCGGACAGGTCGATGCGGAAACTACTCGATCATCGCACGCTTGCCGCTCCGAGCGCGGCTGACGCTCCTCGCCCGTGTCATCGAAACGACGCGGCCCGCGTCAGCAGTCAGCACAGATTTAGGATGCTACTTGCTAGCTGTTGCGCTAGCTGTTTCATAGGTGGTTCCAACGCCGAAAGGGGGGCGGTCGCCGATGCCAGATACGAAGGTGTTCGCTATCGCCAATCAGAAGGGCGGCGTGGGCAAGACGACGACCTCCATCAATCTCGCCGCCTGCCTCGCCAGCGCCGGACGCAAGACACTCGTAATTGACCTCGACCCGCAATCCAATACGACGACTGGCTTTGGCGTGGACCCGCATCGCGTCGGCCTCTCCATCTATGAATTGCTGGTCAGTGACTCGACAAAACTCAGCGACGTGGTGAAGGCCGACCTACGCCCGAACCTCTCCCTTCTGCCCGCCAAGGTGGACCTCTACGCCGCCGACATCGAACTGGTCTACCTCGACCAGCGCGAATACCGGCTCAAGCGGATTCTGGAGAGCGTGCGCGGCGAGTATGACTTCGTGATGATCGACTGCCCGCCCTCGCTTGGCTTGCTGACGGTCAACGCGCTTACCGCCGCCAACGGCGTGATTCTGCCGCTCCAGTGCGAATACTTCGCCTTGGAAGGTATGCAGCAGTTGTTGAACACCATCCGACTGGTGCGCGACCGGCTGAATCCCACCGTGAACCTGTTCGGCGTCGTGCTGACCATGTATGACCCGCGCACGCGCCTCGCCGCTGAAGTCGTGGACGAAATCACGCAGCACTTCCCCAAAGAGAAGTTCCAGACGCTGATCCCACGCAATGTGCGGCTTTCTGAGGCGCCTAGCTTCGGCCTGACCATTCTGGAACACGACTCGCGCTCGCCGGGCGCGTTGGCCTACAAAAATCTGGCAGAAGAGGTGATCGCCCGCGCCGCCTCGATGGAGGATTCGCATGCCTAAGCAGCGGTTTGGCCTGGGGCGTGGCCTCGACGCCCTCATCCCCGGCGCAGCGCCCGTCACCGACGATAGCGCGCTCGACACGAGTCTCTCAGCCTCAGCGCTCTTCGAGATTCCCGTCGACGCCATTACGCCGAATCCGCAGCAGCCGCGCGCCGCTGTGGAAGATGACCCCCGTCTGCTCGAATTGGCCTCGTCCATTCAGCAGTACGGGTTGTTGCAGCCGCTGCTCGTCACGCTCATCGACGACAACCCAGACAACCCGCGCTATCAACTGATCGCTGGTGAGCGCCGCTGGCGAGCCGCCCAGATAGCCGGCGCTGACCTCGTGCCGGTAGTCATCCGCCAGGTAACGCCAGAACTGGCGTTGGAGATGGCGCTGGTCGAAAACCTCCAGCGTAGCGATCTCAACGTGCTGGAAGAAGCGAACGCCTTCGTGGCGCTGGTCGAAGACTACGGCCTGACCCATGAGCAAATCGCCGAGCGTGTTGGCCGCGAGCGCGTCACCATCACCAACAAGATTCGCCTGTTGCAGTTGCCGCGTGAGGCGCGCGACGCACTGATGCAGCTTCCGAAGGTGTTCACAGAGGGCCATGCGCGCGCGGTGCTCCAGATCACCGACGAGAGCGAGCGCGTCAACGCGACCAAGCTGATCATCACGCAGATGATGAGCGTGCGCGCCGCCGAAGAGTTGGCCCGCCGCGTCAACGCCGCCTCGATGAATCTGACGCCCGACCGGCGCGGAGCTGCCAAGCGTCCGCAGAGCTTCGAGACGCAGCACCTGGAGCAGGAGTTCATTCGCGCAATCGAGATGAAAGCGCGCCTGCAACGCTCAACCAAAGGCAAAGGCTCGCTCACGCTCTACTTCACGAATGAAGATCAACTCCAGACGCTCTATGACCGGCTCGTTGGTCATCCCTATCCAGGCGGACTGAACACCAACGGCGCTAGCCAGAACGGCAACGGAGCCCACGCTGACGAGTACGATCTCGGCTCATTCGACTCCTTCTCCCTGTTGGACGAAGATGCGCCCATTGACGATTTGAACGAGCCGGATTCCGAGAACTAAGCGTCGCGAGCGGCGAACACGTGATGCCTCAGGTGTTGTGCGTCAACACGCGCCTGAGGCATCATATATGCGAGCGGAGGCTGCGGGGTCGCGGCCTTTCGAGGCTGCGAGCAAGGGTTGGATGGGCAGGCCGAGAGTCGAGAGTGCGAGCGAATGAGGAGGAGCATGCAGCGCATGAGCGATCAAAACGCATCGCGCGTTTATGGCGTGCGCGTCGGGCTTGTGGCTGGGCTGTTCTCCATCGGCCAGGTGGGGCTCTCGCTTGCGGCGGCCCATGGCTCAGAGGCGTCGTTACGCGCGATCCAGCAGGTATTCACTGTGCTGGCGTCGAACGGCATCGCTGACCCAACTGTGCTCATTCCCGCACTCCTGCCAATGCTGCTCATCACCTACCTCTCAATGGCGGGAATCGGACTGATGACGATCCTATTCGCTGGCCACGCTGGTCGGCTCGCCGCGCTGGCGCAGGGACGGCATGCAGGCGGAGCCAGCGCTGGCATGTGGACGTGGCTGGTCAGCACGGGCATCTGGCTGCTGGCGTCCATCGTCGGCGCGGCCAT
Organism: Ktedonobacterales bacterium; assembly: GCA_036391835.1. Classification (GTDB taxonomy): domain Bacteria; phylum Chloroflexota; class Ktedonobacteria; order Ktedonobacterales; family JADMIN01; genus JAKAIY01. Next base: position 13,270 of record DASVZC010000108.1, read on the forward strand.
CACCCACACCGACGGCACCATCTCCGGCATCTTTACCGGCAATTTCACCGCCCAATTCTTGCCACAACAAGTCTTTTTCCTGCTGATTCAGGAGATCATTGCCGCGCTCATCGGGCTAGGTTTCTGCGCGCTGGCAGGCTCCATGGGCGCAAACAACGCGCATCTCGTTGCGCCACAGCCCGTCGCCCCGCCGATGGCCTTCCCACCGCGAGGCTATCCGCCATACCACCCGTACCCGTATCCCTACGCGCCGCAGGGAATGCCTGGCTATCCGCCCGCCTATCCTGTATATCCTGGCTATCCTGGCTATCCGCCCGCGCCTGCTGGGGCCTATCCCTATCCTCAACAGCCGCAGCAGCCACAGCAGCCGTATGCGCCATCCATGCCGTACGCGCCGCCCGTCTCTGCCCAGCAGACCATTCCCTATCCGCCGCCACCTAGCTTCTATATGCCACAGGCGGAGCCCACTCCACAGCATAACATGCCAACTATCGAGCCAGGCGCCGCGCCACAGACCGAGTAGGCGACTATCTCCGTTTGGCTGAGACACAGATTCAGCAAGATCAAAGAAGCCATTGCCAATCGAAGCGCATACGATAGGAACATAGACATGTTCACGTATGCGAGGGAGATGGTATGGGAAACGTCATCATCAGCGCCACGATGTCGCTGGATTGGTTTATGAGTGATCGCAACGGCGATGTCGGACGCCTGTACCCCGACCTCGAGACGTTGCGCTACACGGAGATGCTACAAGAGGAAATGCGGACCACCGGCGCCGTCGTGATGGGCCGCCGAGCCTACGACATGGCCAACGGCGATTTCACGGACTACGAGTATCAGGCGCCGATCTTTGTCCTGACTCATCACGCGCCAGAGCAGCCGCCCAAGGGGCAAAACGACCACCTGACGGTCGCATTCGTCACCGATGGAATCGAAAGCGCCATCGCACAGGCGAAAGCCGTCGCCGGAGACAAACAAGTCACGGTCGTCGGCGGCGCGAGCACAGCGCAGCAATGCCTTCGCGCCGGACTGGTGGATGAACTCCACATCGGCGTCGTTCCCGTCCTCCTGGGCGAAGGGTTGCGCTTCTTCGAGCCGTCAGTCAGTGACCAGCTACGCCTGGAGCGCACGAGGGTATACGAATCCCCGACCAGAACCGATCTCTGGTTCCGCGTTGTCAAGTAACGACCATAGCTCCGCAGCGGGTGGAATATTACCCCTTCAGCGCGGCCTCTAGCGCGGGGATGAACACCCGCTGCGCCTCTTCGATGCCCATGCGAAGAGTGCAGCCGGATGCGCGGGGATGCCCACCGCCGCCGAATTGCGCGCAGATCGCTGAGGCGTCGTAGGGCGCGACTGTGCGCACGCTCACACGTGTCGTCGAGCCATCCGCCGTCTCGCGGAAGAGCGCCGCCAGCGCGACACCATCCGTATCCACTAGATAGCTTGGTAGGCCGTCGTCCATGTCAGGGGTTGCGCCTACCGCTGCGACATCCGCCTGCCGAATGCTCGCCCAGACGATGCGCCCGTCAGCCGCGCTCTCCAGCGATGCGAGCGCGCGCCCCCACAATTTCCCTTTGGCAAACGGCTTCATCCGATACATCGGCTTGATGATCTGGTCAGGCACAGCGCCACATGCGACGAGGTAGGCGCCCGCCAATAGCGTGCGGTCAGTCGTCGCGTCGAACTCGAAGGAGCGCGTATCGGTGATGATGCCCGCAAGCAGGCACTGAGCCGCATCTCGCCCAATGGCGATGCCGCGATTCAGCAGGAACAGCACGAGCAGTTCCGCTGTGGCTGCTGAGGTCGGATCGATGATCGCGCAGGCGCCAACGCCGCGCGACGTGACGTGATGGTCGAAATTAAGCGTCGTGGCGCGATCGAAGAATGCCTGATGGCTCCAGTAGAGCCCGCCATAACGCGGGAACTCACCGGCATCCAGCGCGATGACCAGATCGAAGTCCTCCGCTGGCAGTTTGGTGACGACAGGTATCGTCGTGGGGAGGAACGTGTAGTTCGCGGGCATCGGGTCAGCGCACGCGACGACACATTGCTTCCCCAGTGGCTCCAGCGCCAACGCCAACCCCAGCGCGGAACCGAGCGCGTCTGGGTCGGGTTTCTCGTGCGCTAGCAGCACAATCCGCTGGGCGCCCGCGATGAGGTCCCAGGCTCGCGCTGCCTGCTCCGCGTCAATCTCGTGCGCGAGCAGCGCCGCCACCTGCTCGCGCCGCGCCTGCTGAGCGGCGCCATGCTCGTGTGTCGTCACGTGTCCGCTTCCTCCACAAAAAAGAAATGGGGGCGGCAGGCGCGCCCACCGTCCCCATCGTTGTGCATCTATCTGCTGCGCCGCGCGATTACTCGTCGGCGACTTCAGAAGCGCTTGCCGCGCCAACCGCGCCGGACTGCTGCTCGCGGCTCAACTGGTTGAGCAGATCGAGCATATGCGCCCCACGCGCGATGGATTCATCCAGCACGAAGGTGATCTCTGGCACATGACGCACGCTGAGCCGTTGAGCAAGCTCGTGCCGCAGGAAACCAGCGGCATGGCGCAATCCGCGCATGGTGTCGCGCTGCTCCTCGGGCGTCCCCATCACGCTAACGTAGACCTTGGCGACGCTCAGATCACGCGACAGATTGACTCCAGTTATGCTGGCGAACCCAATGCGCGGATCTTTCACCCGCATACGCATGAGTTCGCTCAATTCCTGCGCGATGAGCCGACCGAGTTGGTCTTGACGGCGAGTATTTGGCATAAGAACACCTCCAGCGGGCATCGGGGCGCGCGGCGCAACGCCGTCCACCGGCGTGAGCGCTTGAGCGCGACGGCGCCCGTCATACGTAGCATATGCCTACACAAGCCGAAGCCGCAAGCAGAACAGGAACAGCATCCTGTTCTGCCGCGGCCTTGAGCAACCAACCGCTAGTGTACGTGAGTTAGACGCGCACCTTGCTGTAGGTCTCCATCACATCGCCCACTTCGAGCGCGTTGAAGTCTTCGAACGTCACGCCGCACTCGAATCCGGTCGCCACTTCACGGACATCATCCTTGCCGCGTCGCAGCGACTGAATGGTCCCTGTGTAGACAAGCTCATTCTTGCGATTCACACGCACCTGAGCGCCGCGAGTCAGCTTGCCATCGAGGACCTTCGAGCCCGCAATGACCAGTGTACGACCCGCCTTGAAGAGCTGGATCACCTCAGCGTGGGCGTCCACCTGCTCCTTGTAGACAGGCTCCAGCAGGCCCTGCAACGCCGCCTCGATGTCTTCGACCAGCTTGTAGATGACCGCATAGCTGCGGATATCCACGCCCTCGATCTGCGCGAGGCGCTGCGCAGAGGCATCCACCTTCACGTTGAACGCAATGATGATTGCCTTCGAGGCCGACGCCAGATTGACGTCCGACTCGCTGACATTACCCACCGCGTCGTGAATCAGGCGCACCTTCAGGTTCTCATCGCCAATCTGTGAGAGCGAGTGCTTCAACGCTTCCGCCGAGCCCTGCACATCCGACTTGACCAGCAGATTCAGCTCCTTGACCTTGCCCTCGCGCATCTGCGCATAGAGTGTGTCGAGCGTGATCGTCTGCTGAGCCGTCTGCAATGCCTGGCTGCGGCGCTCGTCCGTCAGCGCGCGAGCAGCCTTCTCGTCTGCCACGACCTCGAAGCGGTCACCAGCCTCCGGAACTTCCGAGAGGCCCAGAATGCTCACTGGCTGCGAAGGCGGCGCCTTTGGGATGCGCCTGCCTGCGTCGTCAAACATCGCGCGGACCTTGCCATAGAGCGGGCCAGCCACAACAATGTCGCCGACCTTCAGCGTCCCCTCATGGACGAGCGCCGAAGCCGTCACGCCACTGCTCGCCTCCATGCGCGCTTCGATGATCGCGCCAGACGCTGGCCCCTTCGGATTGGCCTTCAGGTCGAGAATATCGGCTACGAGCAGCACCATCTCCAGCAGGTCCTGAATGCCAATGTTCTTCTTGGCCGAGACCGGCACGCAGATGACTTCGCCGCCGTACTCTTCGATCACCACGTCACGGTCGGCGAGTTGCTGCTTGACGTGATCAGGATTCGCGCCCGGCTTGTCGATCTTGTTCAGGGCGATGATGATCGGCACCTGCGCCGCGCGGGCATGGTCAATCGCCTCGATGGTCTGCGGCATCACACCATCATCCGCCGCGACAACGATAATCGCGATGTCCGTCACCTGAGCGCCACGCGCACGCATGGCGGTAAACGCCTCGTGGCCCGGCGTGTCGAGGAACGTAATCTTGCGACCGTTGACTTCGACCTGATACGCGCCGATGTGCTGGGTGATACCACCCGCTTCGCCCGCCGCTACCCGTGTATTACGAATCGTGTCGAGCAGCGACGTCTTACCGTGGTCAACATGGCCCATCACCGTCACGACCGGCGGCCGCGTGATGCGTCCGGTGTCGTTGGTGGCGATGCGCGCTGCTGCGGCTGCGGCTGCGGCTGCCTGCGCTCGCGAAGCCACCACCGCTGGCGTCGTCGTGACGGCCTGCTCTGGTGTGTAGCCAATCGCCTCGGCCACCTTCGACGAAATGTCGTAGTTGATCACTTCGTTGATGCTGGCGTATACCCCATTGGCAATGAGGTTTCGGATGATTTCGTTGACCGAAACGCTCATCAACTCGGCGAGGTCTTTGACCATGATCTGCGCGGGTATGGTCACTGGCCCCGTTGGGCGCACCTCTTTGCGCTCAGGGCGCGGCGTTGACTGCGGTGGTCCACCGCGTCGCCCGCCGCCACGCTGCCCGCCATGACCACCGGGACGTCCGCCGCCACCGGGACGTGGGCCACCACCGCCGGGACGTGGGCCACCGCCACCAGGGCGCGGGCCACCACCACCGGGACGACCAGGACCGCCGCCACCGGGACGAGGGGCTGGTCGTCCAGCATTGCCATTGGGGCCACCCGCCGGACGAGACGTCATGCCACCGCCAGCCGGGCGCGGAGCGCCACCGGATTGCTGCGGAGCCGAGCCACTCTGCGGGCGCGCAGGCGTTGAACTGGAATTAGTAGGTGGACGAGGAGTCGAATCTGGCATAGGAGCCTCCTTTGATCAACGATTGTCTCGCCACCAGAGACGCCGCGTGAAGTGCGCCTCACTCGCAGTTCATGATCGAAAAGTTGTGGCGGGTCAACGTGCGATAGACGATTGCCATAGCAACCAGATGGAAGTTAGATCGAGCGCAGCCGCGCGTGCGGATGGGATCGAGATATACCGGGCAAACAAATAGGCCGACAGCCTCCAACTCAGGAGACTGCCAGCCCAACATGGCGCAGCGTAATCTATTAGGGGCAAGACGCCGGATTGAAAGCGGGAACGCGCCTGCGCTCAACCGCCACCATTCGGCCAGGTTATCGTCCCATAGAGCTACTCTCGCTGTCCACGTTGGGGACCGTGTGAAAAAACATCGGTTCGAGTTGTTGGGCGTCGAGCGCGCAGAGAATATGATAATCCATGCGCCGATCGCAGGCGCCATCACGCAAGACGCCCAACTTAGATAGTATATCGCGTTTGTCCGCATGGGTCAACAAGCATAGAGAGGCGTCCAGGACGCCGTCAATAGCGAGACTGGCGACTGAAACCGCGCCTAAAGTCGGCCTACGGCACGCTGAAGCCCCACTCGCGCATGGGTCCCCTTCGCTGTCAGCGCTCACGCCGACACAAGGCCCGCAGGCCATCTAGGCGCGACTTCAGTCACCAGCCGAGCGACGCCGCGCTATCCACGCTATTTCGTTACAACACAGTAACCGCTGCCCCAACTCTTAGCCGAGGCCACCCTTGAACCCTTCGCGCCAACTCGCATAGACAGGAGCCCAGTCAAGTTCACGCCTGGCTTTGGCATTCGAGACGCCACGAATCTGCGTCATCACCGAAAGGCCAGCGTCGCCGGCCATAAGGCGACCCAACCACGCCGGGATGTGCAAAGGTGGCTTCGCGCCCACCGCCCGCGCAAACACCGGTAGCCACTCGCACACTGGAGCAGGCTCGTCGTCGACGATATTGTAGACACCAGGCGCCCCGCGCAGCATCGCCGCGACGGTGGCCGAGGCGGCGTCATCCACATGAATGTGCGACCACACGCCCGCGCCGCTCCCGATGATGGGGAACATGCGTTTACGCACCATCTCTGTGATATCGCCGTCAGGCGCGAAGCCCGTTCCCGGGCCGTAGAGGTTGCCATAGCGCAGAGCGATGCCTTCGATGCCATTCACACTCTGCACCGCCTGTTCGAGGTAGCGAATCGCCCGCAGTGACTCTACTTGACGCGCAGGCGGATTCGGGTCGAGCGCATCCTCCTCCGTCTTGAGCCGCGAGCCCGTAGGCGCATAGATCCAACCACCGTAGCTCTGGATGACGAATCGGCGTGTTCCCGCCGCACGCGCGCCTTCGAGGAGGTAGTCAGTTCCCTCGGTGCGCAGCCGATTGGTCATCGCGAAGTCACGGTCGAAGTTCTTGAAATCCTTCAGGCGCTTCAACGACGTCAACTCGTGGATGATGACCTCTGGCGTGGCGCGCTTCACGGCCTCCACCACTGCGGCGCGGTCGAGCGCATCCACCACCACTGGCTCCGCGCCCATCGCGCGTATCTGCTCGACCTGCTGAGCCGAGCGCGTCGTCGCGATCACCGAATGGCCGCCAGCGACCAGTTGTGTGACCAACGGCTTACCAATAGCGCCATAAGCGCCTGCGACAAATACGTTCATCTTCCCTCTATCTCCTTTTGGAACCGCAGCCATGTGCTTCGGGCATAGCGCACGCATGTGCGATGTGCGCCCTCTCTGACGTAGCCGCTAGCGCGTTTGTGACACACCGCGTGACAACGGCGCGGAAACGCGATTCCTTGCGGGTTCCAGTCGCTAGCGGTCAACGCGCAGCGCGCTGGAGACGGGGTAGCCGAGATGGGTAAGCTTATCGGGATTCACGATGGATTGTATCGACCGAATGGCGCCATCCATGATGTCGAGCGCCATCGCCTGTACTATGTGTCCATCAGCGTCTAGCGCGAGCGCGCC
>DASVZC010000109.1:0-10576 GCA_036391835.1 Ktedonobacterales bacterium
GCGCGCCTTCGAGGAGGTAGTCAGTTCCCTCGGTGCGCAGCCGATTGGTCATCGCGAAGTCACGGTCGAAGTTCTTGAAATCCTTCATGTGCTTCAACGCTGTCAACTCGTGGATGATCACCTCCGGCGTGGCGCGCTTCACGGCCTCCACCACGGCGGTGCGGTCGAGCGCATCTACCACCACTGGCTCCGCGCCCATCGCGCGTATCTGCTCGACCTGCTGAGCCGAGCGTGTCGTCGCGATCACCGAATGGCCGCCAGCGACCAGTTGTGTGACCAGCGGCTTACCAATAGCGCCATAAGCGCCTGCGACAAATACTTTCATCTTCCCGCTATCTCCTTTTGGAACCGCAGCCATGTGCTTCGGGCATAGCGCACGCGTGTGCGATGTGCGTCCTCTCTGACGTAGCCGCTGGCGCGTTTGTGACACTCCGCGTGACAATGGCGCGGAAACGCGATTCCTTGCGGGTGCCAGTCGCTAGCGGTCAACGCGCAGCGCGCTGGAGACGGGGTAGCCGAGATGGGTAAGCTTATCGGGATTCACGATGGATTGTATCGACCGAATGGCGCCATCCACGATGTCGAGCGCCATCGCCTGTACTATGTGCCCATCAGCGTCTAGCGCGAGCGCGCCAGGCTGCCCATTGAGCACAGCAGGGTGAAGGGTGACGCCGAGGCGCAGCGCCGCCTTGAACAGTCCAAGCATGATGCGCGCGACCAGTTCGCGGCCTACGACTGGCATGGGATAGGAGTGCGCCTTGCCGCCGCCATCGCCGACGAGTGCGACGTCATCACTCAGGAGGTGAATGAGGTGGTCGAGATTCCCCTGATTGACTGCCTCGAAGAATCGATCGGCCAATTCACGCTGGGCCTGCTGATCCGCGTCGAAACGTGGCTTGCCTTCGTTGATGCGCTTTCTGGCGCGGGCGAAGATTTGACGGCAGTTGTCCTCGCTCTTGCCGACGACGGCGCCAATCTCATCGTAGCCGTAGTCGAAAACCTCACGCAGCAGGAAGACAGCGCGCTCGACTGGCGAAAGCGCCTGCAAAAGCACGAGAAACGCCATCGAGAGCGATTCTTTCAGTTCTACAGTTTCGGTGGGGTCTGGGTCTGAGGAGATCAGCAGCGGCTCTGGCAGCCACTGACCGACATAGGTTTCATGCTGGGCGCGCGCCGTCCGCGTTTCGTCAATCGCTAGATGGGTCACTACCGTCGTCAAAAAAGCCTTTGGCGAGGCAAGCTCTGTACCCTGAGCCAGCGCACGATGCAGTCGTAGATAGGCCTCCTGCACGATGTCTTCCGCGTCACCCACACTCCCCAGCATCCGATACGCAATCGCAAAGAGAAGCGACCGATACTCCTCGAAGGCTTCGGCGCCACGCATCGGCGAAGCGGTTCCATCGCTCACTGCTGCCCTGCCTAACTCGTGGCGGCTCCGACGTCCGAAGCGCAGTCATCGGTATGCATACACGTGCTATGCAGTAAGCGCCGCCGCCTGCGGACACGTCAATTGGCGTTAATGATGAATGGTTTGGGCTGCCCAGGCGCCGTACTTCCTGCCTGGCTTGCTGGGGATGCTGCGGTGATCGAGGAAGGTGAGCGCCCAGGAGAGTTGGGTCGCGGGCTCCATCGTCGTGAGCAACACGCTCCAGATGTGCGCCCAGACACCCGACTGCTCCCACTGCACGAAGCGTCGCCAGCACGTCACGCCATCACCGTAGCGTTCGGGCACATCTTGCCAGCGACAGCCATTACGCAGCACATAGAGGATGCCTTCGAGCGTGCTCCGATCTTTCGCACGGGGGCGTCCGGTGCGCGCGGGCGGCGGCAGCAACGGGCGAATGGCCTCCCACTGCGCATCGGTGAGCGCGACGGCCAGCGCGGTCGCCTCGCGGCGCTTCAACACCTCGGCGCTGGCTTCCCACAGATCGATCAAACTGCTGTATGACTCGTCGTAATGCTCTACCCGCGCCACTTCCAGCAGGTCAGCCTCACCTGGCAGAATGAGGACCTCGCGCCACTGCTCACCCACAAAGGCCCGCAGATCATCCAGACTGCGCCACACAGAGACGACGATGAACTCACGCGACTGTGGCGACTTCGGCTCAGCGATCGAGACAGCCAGACACCCCGGCTGACGATGCATCACGGGAAAACTCCCCATGCGGCAGAGGCGTTCGTACTCGGCGCGTTTGCCCGGCTTGAGCCGCGCGCGAAAGACGCGAATGATCATCGTAGCGCCCCTCAGTCAAAGAGTTCGAACCGATAGCGCAGATTGTTCTGATCGTACATGCTCCAGGCGGTATCGGCGCTCATGCTCGTCCACGCGATACGCTGCGCAGTGGTGGCTTCGACGACGACAACACCATACCAGTCGTTGATGATTTCGTCGTACTCATCCTGAATCGGCCCAAGCACGATCAATGTAACCTCGCGCAACCCAACGTCACTCGACCAGAGCGCACGCATCGCCTTGAAGGTAAGCGTTCGCACCAGCGCATACGCCGCAGCCACGCGCGCATCCGTATTTGGCACGAGTCCTGTGACGGTCAGCGTGACGTTCGCCGTCTGCTTCTGCGCATCATAGGCTACATCCACCTTTTGCGCCAGTCCACCAACCGACCGCTGCACGCGCGCCGCCAGTCCGCCAGCCACGCTGGGAGGGAACGTTGGCGCCGGGGTCGCTGTGCGATGCGCAGCAGCCTGTCCCTCCATTGGTGTGCAGCCTACCACCAGAACGCCAACCAGCAGCGCCATCACCAGCGCGCTCCAACGACGTACGAAGCTCAACATGTCGGCCCACCCCCTGGCCGTATCTTCGGCGCACGAAACCAGACTCCATCTGGCGCACACCGTACCATCGGCCACACGTAGGGGCAAGATTTCATTTCAAAACACAGCGCGAGAGTCCACCAGACGGTCTGGCCAAGAGAATGCGGTACGCGTTATGGTCTAGAGGACCGTGGCGTGAGTGAGCGGCCAAGCGGATTTGACGCTGCCAGAAACGCCACGATACAATCCGAGCGGAAAATTACCGCGTTTCAGGCACGATCGCCTGAACGGGCACGCGCCTTGTGACATCACGGCGCGCCTGCTCACACAAGGAGTAAGACTGTTTCATGACGACTGAAAGCTTGGCTGTGACACCGACCATCAAGGTGGGTGATGAGGCTCCCGATTTTACCCTTGCCTCCGCGACGACCGAGGGCAACGTGACGCTGAGTTCCTTCCGTGGCCAGAAGAATGTCGTGCTGGCGTTCTTCCCGTTCGCCTTCAGCGGCGCCTGCTCCGCGCAGATGCCCTCGTATGAGGCGGAACTCGAGCGCTTCCGCTCGTACGACACGGAAGTGATCGGCATCAGCGAAGACGCGAAGCACTCGCTGGCCGCGTGGGGCAAACAGCTCGGCATCACCTTCCCACTGCTCTCCGACTTCTACCCGCAGGGTAAAGTAGTGGACGCGTATGGCGTGCGTCACGCCGCCGGCATGGCTGAGCGCGCATTGTTCATCGTGGACAAGAACGGCAAGATCGCGTGGGTCCACGTGCATCGCCCCACCGGCGAAGCGCCCGACAACGAAGAACTCTTCGAGGAACTGCGCAAGCTCGCCTAGCGAACGCGATCATGCGACACGCGCCGAGTCTTGTGGGATGAGCGCATCCACGCGGCCCGGCGCGTTCTTGACGTTCTCGTTGCGTCTCCGTGACGCACGCGCTGAATCCGAGGCGCCAACATGCCATTCTCGCGACGCTGCATCCCCTATACTCCGCGTCGGCGCGAACTGCGCGAGACCACCTTCGCGCTCGTCACCACCGCAGGCGTACACCTACGCGACCAGGAGCCCTACGACCTCACGGGCGACAACACCTGGCGAGTGATTCCCGGCGACGTGCAGTCTAGCCAACTCATGGTGACCCACGAGCACTACGACCACCGCCACGCCGACCAGGACATCAACTGCGTCTTCCCCATCGACCGTCTGCGTGAACTGGCCGATGAGGGCATCATCGGCGGGGTAGGCGACAAGCATCTGGGGTTCATGGGCTACAGCCAAATGCTCCGTGATCTGTACGAACGGGCCGCGCCGGCCATGGCCAAGGTAATCGAACGTTCACGCGCTGACGCCGTGCTGCTCACCGCTGGCTGACCACTCTGCCATCGCACGGTCGTTGCGATTCAACGCGAGATCGAGATGCTGGGCCTGCCCACCGTTCTCATCACGCTCATCCCCAAAGCCTCCGCCGAAATGGGGCCACCACGCGCCATCCATCCCGTCGGCTTCACATTGGGCGATCCGCTGGGGCTGCCAAATCGGCCAGACATTCAGCGCGCAGTGCTGCTCGACGCCCTGCGCCGCTGGGAGACCCGCGAGGAGCCCGGCAACATCTGGGAAATCGAATATCCGGCCTACACACCGGACCCCGCAATCAAGAACAATGGCGAGATCATCAGCGAATAGTCCGACTGCGGCTAGTGGTCAGTCAGCGAACTGTGAGGAAAGCCATGAATGAGCGCGAAACCGGCTTTCGTACCGTCGACGAATATATCGCTGCATTCCCCGAAGACATTCAGGCGCTCCTCCAATCGGTGCGTGCGACAATACGAGCCGCCGCGCCAGATGCGGAGGAGCGCATCGCCTATCGGATGCCCACCTACTCGCAGCACGGTAATCTGGTGCATTTCGCCGCGCTGAAGAACCATATCGGTTTCTATCCGACACCCAGCGGGATAGATGCGTTCCTCGCTGACCTCGCAAACTATCGGAGCACCAAGGGCGCGGTACAGTTTCCTCTCGGCGAACCACTGCCGCTGGACCTGATTAGCAGGGTAACTCAGTTTCGGGTAGAGGAGAACAACAAACGCGCGGAGGCGAAAGCGCCCAGGAGAGGTAAGTAGCGGCGTTCGCGGATAAAGATTGGCCTCGACGTGCCTCCTCCCGCTAAAGGGAGGAGGTCAACGCCGGGGCTTCATGCTGTATGACTCGTGCTATCTCAAGCGCACCGAGGTCAGCGCGTCTTCATCCGCCGTCGGAGCCAAAGCGCCGCGCGGCGTCACCAGCGCTTCGTGGTCCATCAGATCCGCGGCGGCGCGCACACGCGCCGGACGCGCTGGCGTCTCCGTGCGGTAGACCAGCTGCGGGCGTCCCGTCTGCGCGGTGAGATCGCGCAGTTGCGCTTCGAGCCATGTTGTCGCACTCTCGCGCAACAGAATGTTCAGTAGACCCGTGGCGCGGGCGCGACGCTCGGCCATCGGCATCGTCAGCGCCTTATAGAGCGCCTCGCTCAAGGCGTCAATATCGGTCGGCGGCACGCCCAACACATGCTGACCCAACTGCTCGAACGCGCCTGCTGTGCGCGAGAGCACGACCACACCAGCGCGATTGTTGATCAGCGCGCCTTCCTTCACGACCAGATTCATCCCGTCGAGCAACGGATTGACCAGCAGCACATCGAAGTCGCGCATGCAGGCGATAGCTCGCGCGCGATCATTGCCAAACACGGCAAGAATCGGCTGCCAGGTCTCCGTGCCATAGCGTTTGTTGATGCGCTCGATCGTCCGTTCGGTATCGCGCATCACCTTGCGATACTCCGCCAGACCCTCGCGGGACGGTACGAGCAGCGCAACAAAGGTCACATGCCCACGCATCGCCTTGTGCTGCTGCAGCATGCGCTCATACGCGCGGAAGCCCGCGACGATATTCTTTGTCGGCTCGACACGATCCACCCGCACGATCACCTTATGCCCTGGTGTAGGATGCGCCTGCGCAAGCAGCGCCCGCGTCTCATCGCCTGTGTCAGCCTTCGCCTGGGCAAAGACATCCATCGGCGTCACCGCAATCGGATAGACACGCGCGCTGACCCGACGACCATCGATGAGCAATGCGCCGATTTCACCAGCGGAGGCCTCTTCAACGGTTGCATCAGGCAGGAACCGCTGCGCGCCATCGAGGAAGTTGCGGGCGTCATGCTCCGTCTGGAAGCCAATGATGTCATTCGCCGCCAACCCCGCGAAGATGCTCGCCGTCATCGACTCTGGCGCCAATTCCCAGTAGCGCGCTTCCGGCCACGGAATGTGGACAAAGTGCGTCAGGCGCGCCCAGGGCAGCCGCTCACGCACGATGGCCGGAGCGAGATACAGATGATAATCCTGGAACAGCACTGGCGTTTGCTCGCCCGATGTCTCCAGTTCGTCGATCACTGCCTGGGCCACTGCTTCATTGACCACGCAGTAGCCTTCCTCCCAGTCTTTCATCATCCGCGAGGAGAAGAGACGGGAGGTCGGACGCAACAGGTAGTGTTGGATGAACCAGAGCGCCCTATTACTCACGCCGTCATAGTAGCGGCGATAGACATCTTCTGGCGTATCCACCAGTCGAAGCGAGACAGTAGGCAGGTCGCGCACTTTGAGAGGCGCGCCACCCTCATGCGCCCGCGCGATGGCGCGGTCAGCCGCGCTCATAGCCAGGGCGATCCAGGTGACGGGGCGACCTTGCGTGGCGCTGAGCAAGCCGCTCACGACGCCGCCAGCGCCATGCTGGCTCTCGAATTTACCGGTGCGCTGATCGACATTGAAGCTGACCGGACCACGATTACTCACGATGAGGATGCGCCGAGCATCGGCTGATGTGCGTCCTTCAACCGGCGCGGGGTGCGCTGCTCGTTCTCGTTGCGCCCCAACCAACGGGGACACAATTGAAGCGCTTCCTTCACTCTTTTCATGGCCAGACGTCCAGGTCATGCTTCCCTCCCTGACTACACGGACTGCTCTCATTCCCGGCTACACGATGCCATGCTGGCATGAGAGGAAGGTGATATCTTCCTAAGTTGAACATAAGAATTACACCTTCTTACCTACCTGTGATATTCCTCACGATTCCATCACTCACTGGCCGTTCTGGCAGCGATGGGCTGCTACGTCTTGCGCGTGGCGTACAATACACGGTGCACGAGGATGTGCACAGGAATACGGCACGCAGAAGGATGCTACCGATGCTACCAGAGAAAGGGGCGCCATTCAGCACATGAAAGCGCACATTCTCGTCGTAGACGACGATAGACATATCACCGAGACGTGGCGACGAGCGCTGGCCTATGAGGGATACAGCGTGGATGTCGCACGTACCGGGCCAGTCGCGTTGCAAAAGGCGCTGGAAAAACCACCCGACCTCTATATCCTCGATCTGATGCTGCCTGGCATGACGGGATTCGAGATCTGCGAACGCCTGCGCCAGTCCGGCGACCAAACACCTATTCTCATGGTCACGGCCAGAGATGCCGTCATCGACCGCGTCAAAGGACTAGACCTCGGCGCCGATGATTATCTGGTAAAGCCCGCGCAGTTGGCGGAACTGCTTGCGCGTGTGCGGGCGCTGCTGCGGCGGCGTAATCCCGAGCAGAACGAGGTGCTGCGCTTCGCCGATGTGGAGCTCGACACCGGCACGCGTGTCGCTCATCGCGGGGGACGCGAAATCGATCTCTCGACGACGGAATACGAATTGCTTCAGCTGTTCATGCGAAGGCCACGTCAGGTCTTGACCCGCGACATCATCATGGAGCGTGTTTGGGGCTACGACTTCGGCGGTGAGTCGAACGTATTGGAAGTCTACGTCGGATATTTGCGCGCGAAGCTAGAGGCGAACGGTGAACCACGCCTGCTGCACACAATTCGCGGCGCTGGCTATGTGTTGCGTGAAAAGACTGACGGCGATTCGGGCAAGATCGAGGCGGTCAAAGCGCCGTAAACGGCTCCGCACGACCTGGAGGGTGACATGGCGGTGCAGATAGAGTCCACGGGTGGCTCTGGGGATTCAGGGCGTCATGCGCCTCGTCGTCCCGTGCCCTTCAAACGTCAACGCGACTGGTTAGCTGAGCGGCTGTCCATTCGTCAGCGGCTGACGCTCTGGTATGCCGCCTTGTTGACTGTGCTGCTGGCGTTGCTCTCCATCGTCACCTTTACAGTGGCGCAGAATCAGATTCAGAACAACCTGAATACCGACATCCGCGTGCGCGCCGTCGCCATCGCCACTGCGCTGCAAAACGAGGAATATTCGTCGCAGGGTGGGTCGAACGTGCTCCCTACAACCACGCCGTCCGCGGCTCAGACCCCTGGGCCTGCCGATGCCCCTAGTCCAACCGCATCCGCGGGCAGCGCCGTGACGCCGACGCCCGTAACGACCCCAGATCCCGCCACCAATGCCGCGATTCAGAAGCAATTGACCCTGACCGTTCCTGACGTGCTGGGTCGGCTCGACATTGGCTTCGAAGTGCTCGATGCCAGCGGTCGCCTCAAATATCTGGCGCCGACATTGAATAATCGCTCCCTGCCGGTCAACTTCGCAGTGGTCAACGACGCGCTTCGTGGCACTCCTGGGTCATACTCAACACGCGTGGATGGCGCGCTGCTGGCAATCTACGCGCAGCCCATCGTCATCACTACACGCGTCATTGGGCGCTCGGAAAACGCGACCGCGACTCCAGGTATATCCGCAGCAACCGCCCGCACAACGCAGGTTGCCGGCGTCGTGCTGGTAGCGAAATCTGAAGAGGACGTCATCGGCGCCCTCGGCACATTGCTGCGCATTCTGCTGATTGGCGACCTCGTCGCCATTGCCTGCGCGCTGGTTGGCGGCTGGCTCATCGCGGAGAGCAGCCTGCGCCCGATTACGACCATCACTCGCGCGGCCAGAGCCATCGGCCGCGATGCCAGCGCTGCGGGCCTGGGAACGCGCGTCCGCTATCGTGGCGCGACCGACGAAGTTGGCGAACTGGTCACCACGTTCAACGAGATGTTGTCGTCACTGGAGCAGGTAGCGAATGCCCAGCGACGCTTCGTCAGCGACGCCTCGCATGAACTACGCGCGCCGCTCACCACCATTCGTGGCAATCTCGAACTGCTGCGGCAGGCGCCCGATCTTTCGGAATCCGACCGCGCCGAAATCATTGACGACGCCTACGTCGAGGCGGAACGGATGTCTTCACTGGTGAGTGATTTGCTGCTGTTGGCGCGCGTGGATGCAGCCTCGGCCAGCCGGGGCGCGCGTGCGACGCTGATCGACGAAAAACTCTCGGGTCGCCGCGAACGGGTGGAGATGGATCAGTTCGCGATGGACCTGTATCGCTCTGGCCTGGCGCAACTCCGTGCGCTGCACAAACATCTCAATCTCTCAGTGACGGAAATCGCGCCAGTCGCCGTCAACGCTGACCCCGGCCAGATTCGCCAACTCGGCATGATCTTGCTGGACAACGCCATCAAATACACCCCACGCGATGGGCATATTCGCATCGCCGTCTCGCAGATTGGCCCATTTGCGACATTCACTATTAGCGACAGTGGCATCGGCATCAATGAAGATGATCTGCCACATATCTACGAGCGCTTCTATCGCGCGGATGTCGCCCGCGAACGCGACGAGCACGGCAGCGGTCTGGGGCTGGCAATCGCGCGGTGGATCATCGAAACACACCACGGCGAAATCAAAGTGGAGAGCAGGCCTGGTCGTGGAACCACCTTCACTGTGCTGCTACCTGCCGTCAAGCGGATTGGCGACCAGACAGCGCCGAAGATCGCGACAGGGCGCCGCAAACGAGTGCGCCCGTCTCCCATTTCCTTCGAAGCGATTCGCCCGCTTGCGCGGTTCGCGCAGTCCGTCTCACGGCCAGTCTCGCGACCGGGTCCCGACCAGGCAGCGGCACACCGGGATGATGCGCGCGGCGTGACATCCGGCTCGACCACGCAGCCACGCGGAACCCGTCGCCGCGCGCCACGCAAGGAGCCGATGCGCTAGGACGTCAGGTCGTCAGCCATTGTCATCCAGATCGTTGAGCACACTGAGCCAGGCGAACAAGCTATCTTTGCGTGCGCCCATCAGGCTCCACATCCGCAAGAGCGCCAGGCCATAGACGCCAACGATCTGGACAGACGCCACACCAAAAGCGCCCGACACGGGAATGTGGGCCCATTGTATCTGCGCGCCCAGCCACACTTGCGCTCCATAGATGATCAGGCTCGCCACGACCAGCACGAGCCGACGCACGACCTGCGTTGGACTCAAGCGTCCCGCGCCACGCCAGCGCCCCATGAAGAGATTCCTCGCCAGTCGAAGCGTCGCCACAAAGGACAGGGCGCCGACGAGCAAGAGAACAGAGCCCAGCGACGGAGCCGGAATCAGCGCCACCAATGTGATGAAGAAGACGTTCGTCAGCGCCGTATACGCATTGGCGACCACCGCCTCACGCTCAGGCGCCGCCGCCTTGCCCACCGTGCGTTCAGGCGCGATGGAGATGGCGATATACAGCAAGCCGATCAGCGCGCCGGCCGCGCCCGCGCTCGCCGTAAAGAAGGGGATGAATCCCGCCGGAATCATGCGCCGTCACTCCTTGCTCCCCAGGCGGCGATGCACGCCGTGCGCAATCACCATTCCGACTGCTGCCAGCATACACGACGAGCGCCCTCCCGCGCATCAATGCAGGGGGCGCTCATCAGTGTTTGCGATGCGTGCGGCCCGTTAGCCGCGAATGCCGTCGACCAGCGACAGGTTGACGAACAGGTCGCAACTCTGGCGCAGGATCATCGAAGCGG
>DASVZC010000110.1:0-25760 GCA_036391835.1 Ktedonobacterales bacterium
CCTCGTGAAGGCGCGCTTGCACCGCGCCCGCGAACTGGTCGCCCGCACGCTCAAAGCGCAGGGACTCGACATGACGCTTGCCAGCGAGGATACCCATGAGGCAGATCACGAGCCAGCTGCGGGCGGCCGCAACTAGGCGTCACCTGATCGACGCCGACGTAGCAAGCGCTGCCAGCCGCCCGACACGTTACACGGCCACGGCATTGCGCCGGTCAGCGTGCTGGGCAGAGGAGAAGATGACGCGCATGGCGCTCGCTGCGCCGTTCGCATATCAGTCTCCTCCACGCACTCCGCGGATGGCGCCATCGCCTCGCATGTCATCTGATTTCACATCGCAGGTCATGGCGCGCCTTTCGACCCCGCCACCTGAGCCAGATCCACGCGAGCAGCGAGCGAAGCAGGCGCGCGCACATATGCGGCGACTGGCGCGCCTTTACCTCGCGCTGGTCGTCATTGGCGCCGCTGGATTGATCGCGACGGCTGTGCTGGATCCTTCTGCGCTGCTCGGAGTTGTCGCGGCGACGATTAGTCTCACTGTGCTCATGATGACACTCGCCGACAGCATCAGTCGGCTCTCTGGCGGACTCATCAGCGGTGTCGGCGTGCTGTATCTCGCGATGCTCGCTGCTCTTGCCCCACCTTTCGCAATCATCGCCCGGCGTACAGGTCGTGGACGTGTTCCGACCTCGCGCAGATCGTGACCCTGCCATGAAGCTGACTCAGCCACCGACGTCGCCCCAGGAGACGCCGCACAACAAAATGCTTAGCGCATCCACGCGCAACTCGCGAGTCGAGGAGCTGTCACAAGTCCACTCCCGGCGCCGTGCATTCTCCATCGCGTTTGCCCTGGTTGGTTTGTTTGTGTGGGCCATGTTTAGCATGCCGCGTGTAGTGTCGCTGTTCCCGCAAGTGACGAACGCTTCCCTATCTACGACACAGTGGTTTAGCGCCTGGAGCGGGCCGAGTGCGCCATCAGGCGCCGTGGCTGACCTGTCGCACGGAAGCCTTGGCTCCGCGCCATTGGCATGCTCTACCCAGAGCGCCAGCGCCGTGGGATCGAATCTCACTGTGCCAGCTAACGAATGGGTCTGCGGCGATGCGCTCGCGGTCGGTGGCAACGTGGATGTGCAGGGCCATGTGCAGGGTTCGGCGCAATCCCTCGGCGGGAATGTGACGATTAGCGGCGAAGTGGATGGCGATGTCACGGCGATTGGCGGGAACATCACAGTGGCGCCCACTGGTATCACCCACGGCAGCCTGAGAGCAGTCGGTGGCCGGGTCATCCTTGCGCAGGGCACTGTTCAGACGGCGGCTGCCCCCAATACGCAAGGATCGTGGTGGCAGATGCATCAGACCCGGCCGATGTTCCACCCCGTTCAATCGGAGTCTGGCTCATTTTGGCTGGGTCTGCTGTTCTGGATCAGCGCGTCAGTTGGACTCACAGCGTTCGTACCCGAAGCCGTGGGACATGTGCGCTTCACCATTGCGCGGCGCATGCTGGTGAGTGGCGTTTCTGGCGCTGTGATCGCACTGATTGGCGTCTTTGTCGGGGGTATCCTCTTCCTGACATGCCTGGGCATTCCAGTCACACTGCTGATTGCGCTGGCGCTCTGGGTCGCGTGGGTGGTTGGCACTGTCGCATTTGGAAGCTGGCTCGGCGCGACGTTCCTGCGTGGTCTGCGCCACGGACGCGACTCCTCGCTGCTCATCTCGACGTTGGTTGGCGTGCTCATCCTCTCGCTACTCAAATCACTGCCCGTCGCGGGGATCATCATCTCCTTCATTGTGGGCTGCGTGGCCGTTGGCGCCGCCGCATTGACCTTGCTCTCAGCTCGCCGCGTCTCCTACGCGCACCTGCGTTGGTAATCGCTGCGTTCGCTGGCTGACGTGCTGTCCCACCATGGACCTCTGTGATACGCTAATTCGCGCGGACGATTTCCCTGAATGACGCGAGAAGGCGGAGAAGCGAGATGGTCGAAAAGGCGGGACATGCTGGCAGGCGGGCACTCGTGGCAGAGCGAACCTGGCACGGTGGGCGATTTCAGACGGACCTGGCGGTTATCGTGGCAAACGGGCGCATCGAGCGGGTTTGCCCCGTCGGGGAGGTTCCTGCCGATGTGCCCGTCGAACGTTTCCCGCGCCGCCTGATGAGCCCTGGCACGATCAACGCCCATAACCACTCGTTCCAGTCCCTTCTGCGTGGTGTGGCTGACGACTGCGACTTTTTCACCTGGCGCGACCGAGCGCTCTATGGCTATACGCCGCGCATGACCGAGGAGGTCATCTATCACGGCGCGCGGTTCGCTTTCGCCGAGATGCTGCGGGCAGGCGTCACCACGGTCTGCGACTTCTTCTACATTCACAGCGGCGGCAACGAAAATGATCGCGCAGTCATCCGCGCCGCGCATGACATGGGCATGCGCATTACGTTGGCGCGCACGATGTACGACTGGGACGGCGCGCCACCGCAGTATCGCGAGACGATTGATGAAGCGGTAGGCCGGACACGCGAGTTGTTCCAGGAATACAAGGGCCGCGACGACGTGGCGATTTGCCCCGCGCCACACTCGCCGCATGCCGCAAGCCCAGACATGATTGTCGCTGGCTCGAAGCTGGCGGAGGAACTTGACGTGCGCTTCCACATGCACGTCGCCGAGGGGCGCTACGAGCGCGATCAGATTCTGAAGCAGTCTGGATTGACGCCGATTCGCTGGCTAGAGTCCCTTGGTGTCGCGCTGGACCACGCTACCATCATCCACGGCTGCTGGCTGGAGGATGACGATATCGCGTTGATGGGCGAGCGTGATGTGCGGCTGGTCTACAATCCCGCCAGCAACATGTTCCTGGGCGATGGTGTGACACGCGTGCCCGATCTGCTGGCGCGCGGCGTCAAGCTTGGCCTGGGGAGCGACGGCGGCTGCTCGAACAATCGCGTATCTGTCTTTGACGAGATGCGCATGTGCGCGCTGCTCCAGAAATTGACGCATCTCGACTCTAATGTGCTGCCAGCGGGAACTGCGTTCGAGATGGGAACCGCTGGCTCCGCAGATACGCTCGCGATACCTGCCGGGCGAATCGAGCCGAACCATTTCGCCGATTTCGTCCTGATCGATATGGATGATCCCTCGCTCCAACCACCGTGGCGCTACGAGAAGAACGTGGTGTATGCCATGACGCCACAGGCGATTCGCGAGGTAATCGTCGGCGGGCGAAGCGTGTTACGCGACGATCAGTTGCTCGTGACGCCATGGAAGGACGTGCTAGGCGGCATGCTCGACGCTACGCGCGATTGGCCGCGCGACCTCTTGTAAGGCTCATAACGCGCTCGCGAATGTCGTTGGCTTGCTGTCCGGCGGCGCTGGCAGGCGGGCATGCTAGAATACGCCTGATGAGCCGCTTTGCGTGTCATGGCGGGCGGCGACCCGAAGTAAGGAGTCTTTCAACGATGAGCGACACCACGCAGTCTGCCATGCCCGCCAACGATTGGGAATCTCTCAACGAGCCTATCGCCTGGCGACCGAATGACGAATATCTGAACCGCAGTCGCCTGCTCAAGTTCATGCGGCGGCACGGTATCGAGAACTACGCCGCGCTGCTGAAGCGCGCTGACGCCGAGCCTGAATGGTTTTGGGATGCTGTCTCGGATGATCTTGGCCTCGTCTGGCAGCGACCATACACGAAGGTGATGGACACGTCGCGCGGCACGGCATGGACGCGCTGGTATCTCGACGGCAGGTTCAACTATGTCGTGACCGCGCTCGATCAGCACGCGGCGGGCGCCAGTGCGACTCGCACGGCGCTGATCTGGGAGGGCGAGGATGGCGTCGTCCGCAGGTTCACCTACGCGGAGTTGCTGACGCTCACGAATCAAGCGGCGAATGCGCTGCGAGCGATGGGCATTGGTAAGGGCGACCGCGTCGGCATCTACATGCCGATGATTCCTGAGGTCGTCGCCGCGACATTAGCCTGCGGCAAACTCGGCGCCGTCTTTACTCCCATCTTCTCAGGCTACGGCGCAGAGGCAGTCGCCACACGCTTGCAGGATAGTGGCGCGAAAGTGCTGGTCACGGCGGACGGCTTCTATCGGCGCGGCAAAGTCGTGGCGATGAAGGTAACAGCGGACGCCGCGATGCGCGAGGCGCCCACCGTGGAACATGCGCTCGTTGTGCGTCGCATCGGCGGTGATGTCGCCTGGGACGAAGCGCGTGATGTGGACTGGGATGCGGCGATCAAGGCGCAGTCAGCCGAATGCGAGACAGCCATCACCGACGCCGAAGACCCGTACATGCTCATCTACACCTCCGGCACGACTGGTCGTCCCAAGGGCGCCGTGCATGTCCATTGCGGTTTCCCCGTCAAGGGCGCGCAGGATATGGCGCATCTCTTCGATGTGCAGGCGGACGATACGCTATTCTGGCTGACGGACATGGGGTGGATGATGGGGCCATGGGCGGTTAGCGGCGCGTTGATGCTTGGCGCTACTCTGGCCATCTACGAGGGCGCTGTGGATTATCCCGCGAACGATCGGCTGTGGGATTTCGCGGAGCGGCACAAGGTCACTGTGATGGGCATTGCGCCGACAGTCGTGCGCTCGCTGATGTCTGGCGGCGATGAGCCAGTGCGCCGCCACGATTTGAGCGCACTGCGAATTCTTGGTGCGTCAGGGGAGCCGTGGAACTCTGGCCCGTGGCATTGGGCGTTTGACGTCGTCGGCGGCGGGCGCTGCCCTATCATCAACTACTCTGGCGGCACCGAAGTCTCCGGTGGCATTGTCGGCTGTGTCACCATCGAGCCGATCAAGCCCTGCTCCTTCTCTGGTCCCGTACCAGGTATGTCCGCTGACGTGCTGAATGAGCGTGGCGAATCCGTGCGTGGGCAAGTCGGTGAGCTCGTCATCCGCAAGCCGTGGCCGGGCATGACACGCGGATTCTGGAAAGATCCCGAACGGTACGAGGAAGCCTATTGGTCGCGATTCCCCGGTATCTGGACGCATGGAGACTGGGCGGCGATTGATTCGGATGGCTTCTGGTATATCCTCGGACGCTCCGACGATACCATCAAGGTCGCAGGCAAGCGCTTGGGGCCAGCTGAGGTGGAGTCGGCGGCGGTGTCGCACCCAGCAGTGGCGGAGGCTGCCGCGATCGGCGCGCCGCATCCTGTGAAGGGTGAGGTTGTCGTGGTCTTCGCGGTGCTGCGTCCAGGGATCGAGCCGACTGAGGAATTGCGCGCGGAGGTCAGCAAGAGCGTCACACTGGCGCTTGGCCCGGCGCTCAAGCCTGACGCCGTACACTTCGTGACGCAATTGCCCAAGACGCGCAACGGCAAAGTGCTCCGGCGTCTGATTCGCGCGCGTCACCTGGGCGCCAAGGACCTCGGCGACCTCTCTTCGCTGGAGAGTCCAGAGGCGCTGGAGGCGATTGCGCACACGCGCTAACATTGCTTGCCTGAATAGGCAATTGGGCGTCGACACGTTGACGCCGTTGGCGTAGAAGACTACGATGGTGGCGCGCGATGAACGCGCTACCCAACGGCTGTCAACGTGCTCGCTCGCTATGTCGCCTCAACCTTGCGCTACGTAGCCGAAGACTGGCATTGACGCTCGTCTGCTAGGCTGAAGTGGTCAGCCCGGCGATCCTCACAATCACTCCCACGTATCACGCGGTGGAAGGTGGTCGGCATTGGCAAGCGTCGAGATTCAGACGCCCGACGGCGTCATGCGGGTGCGGCTGGACGGCGATCACTATACCATCGGTCGCCTGACCACGAATGACATCGCTTTGCCCTATCCTCACATCTCGCGGCAGCACGCCGAGTTGCGATTGCACGGTCGTACCTGGTGGGTGGTAGATCTCCATAGCAAGAATGGGTTGCACATCGGTGGCCAGCGAGTTCATGAGACACAGCTTGCGCCTGGCGCGCCAGTCATGTTGTCCCCGCTGATCATGGTAAGCCTGCTCACCGATGCTGCGCAGGGGCAACAGCAACCTCCGGTCGCCTGGGCGACACAAGCGCCACCGTCGCAGCCCGTGGGCTATGCCCAATATGCTCCACCGTCGCAGCCCATGCCCTGGCCTGCGCCCACCTCGCCGTCTCACGCGCCGTCTCACGCTAGCGCGACCTCATTTCCGTCTGCGCCCGTGAGTGAGCCGATCACACCGCTGAGTGCGCTTGGCCCACGCTCAGTCTATTCGGACGATGAAGCGCCATTCTATCCGCATATGCGGCCAGCGTCTCATCGCGCCGCCCATCCGACCTATGCGGCTCCTCCTATGCCGCAGATGCCACACACGCCTGCGCGGCCCGCGCCGTATCCACCTGTGGCAGCCCACTCAACGCGCGACTCGTGGAGTAATCCGGCGCAGCCCGGTGGCGTGAATCAGCAGCAGCAGGCGGCGATGGCATATGAGCGCCGTCGGAGTGCGACGGCTGGCCCCTCGCCGTTGCTCCACCTCTGCCAGACCTGTGGCCAGCGTACGCCGCCGGACGCTGTGTATTGCCAGAACTGTCACCATGCCATCGCTAGCGAGTGTATGCGGTGCCGTCTGAGCCTCTTGCCCATCCAGGATAATTGTCCGCGATGTCAGACTCCCAATCCCGCGTCGGTGCGTCGCGCATCCCACTCCAGACGCCCGTTTTAGCACATTCGCTGAACTTGAGCGCACAGGTTGACGACGTGGCCCCTCACACGACACAATATCGCCGGACGCGCACGCTGTCCGGTGGAGATGGTGGCGCGCCCACCCGACATGAATGACGAAACATTCTGCTTCAATCCTTGAATCAGGAGGCGCATCGTGACCAACTCACTTCTTGGGACGCAATTGGACTCACTGGTTACGTCCACGCCGCCGCATGCCCAGTCCTCTAGTGATCAGACGACCAGTGACAAGGACCTCGATTTCGAGTATGACGAGGAGGAAGAGTTCGACGACGACGAATTCGCCGATGAAGATGAAGATGAATTCGACGAGTTCGAAGACGACGAAGATGAGGACTGGGAAAGCGAAGTCGATGACGAGTCTGGCGAGCTCGAGGACGAATAGCTGATCGCATCAAATACGATTTCGATCAGATTGACCTGACCACTGAACCATTCTGGATTGAGGCGCGGAATCCGCCGACAACGCATACAGATGCGTCAACATTGCCAAAACGGCATTGACATATCCTGTGTTACGTGGTAGTCTGAAAGTACCTCCGAATGAGGTGGCGCGGGGTACCGTCCCGGCGTCCCATGAGGAACTAGGGAAAGGAGACTCTACCGATGTTCCCAATGAAGAAGCCGATTCGCCTCTTCGGAATGGTCATTCAAGTGGACCATCTGCGCCCGTCAGAGCGGGCAAGCAGGACGGCAGCGCCGATCGCCTAGCAATTGCGTGGCCCCCCTTAGTGGTAAGTGCTATACGCTCCGATGACCTCCATTGGTTAGTTAGCCGATCTGGAAGCGCGACCGTTCGACCCAGTCCGATGCGCCGGTCAGATTGCTTCGTCGAGAGGCTCCGATGAGCCACCGAGAAGCATAGAATACGCAAGCTGGGTACTTCAACACCATGAAGAATACGTTCAGGGCCACCGAAACAGGTGGCCCTTTACGATGTCTTGAAGAAGTTTGACGCCCCGCGTGTAAGCTCGTTATTCCTCCAGACTCAACACGGCCATGAACGCCTCTTGCGGAATCTCCACACTGCCTACCCGCTTCATGCGCTTCTTGCCAGCCTTCTGCTTCTCCAGCAGCTTGCGCTTGCGGGTGATGTCACCACCATAGCACTTTGCCAGCACGTTCTTGCGCATCGCTTTCACGGTCTCGCGTGCGATGATGCGGCTGCCAATCGCGGCCTGCAGTGGCACTTCGAACATTTGCCGTGGAATCAACTCCTTGAGCTTATCCACTAGAATGCGCCCCTGGTTTACCGCTTTGTCTTTGTGCGTGATGAGTGAGAGCGCGTCGACTGGCTGGCCATTCACCAGGATGTCGAGCTTGACGAGATCGGCCTCGACTTCCTTCGCGAAGGTATAGTCGAGCGACGCATAGCCTTGCGTCCTGGATTTGAGATTGTCATAGAAGTCGACGATCAGTTCCGCCAGCGGCATGCGGTACGTCAGGTGCACGCGGTCATCTTCGATGTAGTTCATCGCCTTGTATTCGCCGCGTCGTGTGGTCACGAGGTCCATGATGGCGCCGATGTAGCG
Organism: Ktedonobacterales bacterium; assembly: GCA_036391835.1. Classification (GTDB taxonomy): domain Bacteria; phylum Chloroflexota; class Ktedonobacteria; order Ktedonobacterales; family JADMIN01; genus JAKAIY01. The sequence continues at coordinate 8,191 of DASVZC010000110.1, forward strand.
TGCGGGCGTGAAGATCGAAATGTCCATGACGGGCTCTTCGATCGACTCGATCTCGTTCGGCGCGGGCAGTTCCGCTGGGTTGTGAACGTGCAGTTGCTCGCCGTTCGTGCGCGTGACCAAATATTCCACGCTGGGAGCAGTGACGAGGATGTCGAGGTTATACTCGCGCTCCAGCCGCTCCTGGATGATCTCCATGTGCAGCAAGCCGAGGAAGCCACACCGGAAGCCGAAGCCGAGCGCGACCGAGTTTTCAGGATCGAAAACCAGCGCGGCGTCATTGAGCCGCAGCCGTTCCAGCGCGTCGCGCAGTAGGGGGTAATCGTCACCTTCCACCGGGAACAACCCAGCGTAGACCATAGGCTTGGCGGGCCGGTAGCCGGCAAGTGGTTCCTGTGCGGGCTGGTGAGCCGACGTGACTGTATCGCCTACCTGACAGTCTTTGACGTTCTTGAAGCCGGTAGCGATGTAGCCTACTTCACCTGCTTCGAGTGTCTTGGTGGAGATGAGTTGCGGGCTGAAGTAGCCCAGCTCTAGTGTATCCGCCGAGCTGCCCACCTGCATCATGTGAAGTCGTTCGCCAACCGCTAGCGCGCCATCTATTACGCGTACATAGGCGATCACACCTTTGTAGGCGTCATACTTCGAGTCGAAGATGAGCGCGCGCAGGACGTGTTTGGCCTCGCCGGTGGGCTGCGGCACACGTTTCGTCACCGCTTCCAGGATATCTTGCGTACCGATGCCTTCTTTGGCCGACGCCAGCACGATTTCTTCGCGCGGGATGCCAATAACATCCTCGATTTCTTTGATCACGCGCTCTGGGTCGGCGCTGGGAAGGTCGATTTTGTTGACGACAGGAATGATTGTCAGATCCGCTTCGAGCGCCAGATAGAGGTTGGCGAGCGTCTGCGCTTCGATACCTTGGGTCGCGTCCACCACGAGCAGTGCGCCTTCGCACGCCGCAAGACTCCGCGAGACTTCGTAGGTGAAGTCTACGTGTCCTGGAGTGTCGATCAGGTTAAGCTCATATTCCTCGCCGTTGAGCGCGTTGTAGCGCATGCGCACGGCCTGCGCCTTGATGGTGATTCCCTTTTCGCGCTCCAGATCCATCTGGTCGAGCACCTGAGTGGTCATATCGCGCTTCGAGACAGCGCCGGTATATTCCAGCAGGCGATCGGCCAGGGTGGATTTTCCGTGGTCAATGTGCGCGATGATGCAGAAGTTGCGGATGTGAGATTGATCCATGTGGCTGGGTCGCGGCGAGCGCCTCCGCGGCGCCAGTTGAGGCGCGCCGGGCGGCCTGCCATCCTTTCAATCTATTGTGTGCGGCGACTCCATACCAATACAGAGGCGGCGCCGGAAATCAACGAAACGGTGATGGTTAGAGGTCACGGCCTATTATAGCGCGCGAAGCTCTTTCTGCGGGGATTCTTTGGTTCACTTACTCGATGATGCCACCGCCAAGCGCCTCGTCCCCCTCTATGCCGCCATAGAACACCGCCGCCTGCCCCGGCGTGACGGCACGCGCGGGCGTATTGAGCCGCACACGCGCGTGTCCGTCACCCGTTGGGATGACCGTAGCATCTACGAGCGGCGCCTTGTAGCGGAGCTTGACCTGCGCCGTGAAGGACTCTGACGGTGGCGTATCATTGGTCCACGTGGTCTGCGCAACCGTGAACTCGCTTTGTTCGAGGTTCGCCGCGCCACCGACGACCACTGCGTTTTGACTTGCGTCGAGGCGCAGGACGTGCAGTGGCTCGCGCGCCGTGACGCCGAGCCCCTTACGCTGGCCAACGGTATAATACGCCAACCCCTGATGCTGTCCAATCTGATGCCCTGCGGTGTCGAGAATGGGGCCAGGCTGTGGCTCTGGGCGACCTGTGGCGTCGGCGTAGCGCCGCATGAAGCCGCGATAATCGTTTGCGGCGACGAAACAGATTTCCTGGCTCTCAGCCTTGCTCGCGACCGGCAGCCCGCGCTCAGCCGCCATCGCCCGCACCTGTGGCTTCGTGAAACCTCCGAGCGGGAACAGCGCATGCTGGAGTTGGCGCTGTGTCAGCACGTGCAACACATAGGACTGATCCTTCGAGGTGTCGATACCCTGGCGCAGTCGGCGCAGACCTGTCTCGGGATCGTTGTCCACGCGCACGTAGTGGCCTGTAGCGAGGTAGTCCGCGCCAAGAGCGAGCGCGCGCTCCAGCAGCAGCGTAAAGCGAATGTGCCGGTTGCAGCGCAGGCAGGGGTTCGGCGTGCGACCAGCGAGATACTCATCGTAGAAGTAGTCCACGATGGTCTCCTGGAATGGCTGCTCGACATTGACGACGTAGAAGGGGATGTCGAGCGCAGCCGCGACCCGGCGCGCGTCGCCAACCGATTCGAGCGAGCAGCACTTGTTTTCCGAGACGAGTTCGATGCCATCGTCGCCGATCACGGATGGCTCTGACCACAGGCGCAGCATAATACCCACGACTTCGTAGCCCTGCTCTTTGAGCAGCGCCGCCGCCACGGAACTATCAACGCCGCCGCTCATCCCAACGACTACGCGGGTCATCGTATCTGTCTCTTCCTAGTCTGCATATGCCTGGATGCAATGATGCGCATGCTGTGCGCCCTGCATCAGCATAGTATACGTCGCCAGGCGCGCAGGGCTCAACTTGTCGCTGTCTGGTATGCCCTCTGCGCTATGCCATAATGAAGACTGAGCATGGAGGCCACCGCAATCTCAGAGTAATGTCAAAGAGGAGATCGTTTCGATGGAGAAATCGGGCGCGAACGTTGTGCGCACACAACTGAATGGTGAAGATCCGCGCTACTGGCAAATTGGGCAATATGGCGTCATTGGTGACTGCCGCACTGCTGCCTTGGTCGCCCCGAATGGCTCAATCGACTGGTTATGCTTGCCGCACTTCGACAGCCAGGCGATCCTCTGCCGACTGCTCGACGCGGATCGGGGCGGATTCTTTCAAGTGCGCCCCACCGAGGAGTGTGAATCCTCGATGCGCTACCTTCCGGCGACCAATCTGCTCGAAACGACCTTCGCCGCAGAATCTGGTCAGGTCAGCGTGTTGGATTTCATGCCCATCCGCAATCGCCAGGCACATGAAACGCTGTGGGACGCCGTCGCGAAGTTCACGCCGCTTTCAGCCCACCATGAACGCGCGCATATCGAGCGCGAAGTTGGCAACGATGTCGCCGCCGCGCATCGCATCGACCGCATCATTACTTGCGATTCTGGTGAGATAACACTCGCTGTGACGCTCAAGCTTACACCGAAGTACGCGACGGAGACCGCCAGCATTGATCTGCGGCTGGAGCAGGGTGATGCCCTCTCGGCGATCCTCAGTGTTGATAATCAATACTACGTTGCTGTGGCGAAGGTCATGAGTAGCCAGCATGGCGTGGACCCGTCGCAGACGTTCGAGGTAGATCAGCGGGACGATGAATTCAGGTCGCACATCGTGCTCAAGTCTGGCCAGCGCATCGGCCTCGCTCTGAATTTTGCACGCAATGAGCAGGAAGCGGATGAAATGCTCGAACGGCTCCTGTCGCGCGATTTCGACGATGACGTGGCTGAGTCGCTTGTCTACTGGCACGGATGGGCCGACAAATTCGCGTATCGTGGACCGTATGCTGACATGGTGTTGCGGTCAGCGCTTGCGCTCAAGTTGTGTGTCTTCGAGCCAACGGGCGCGATTGTCGCAGCGCCGACCTCGTCGCTTCCCGAAGGCATTGGGGGGGAACGCAACTGGGATTATCGGTTCACCTGGTTACGTGATTCTTCGTTTACCTTGCAAGCGCTTGGCGTGCTGGGCTATCACGGTGAGGCGCGAGACTTTTTCCACTTTCTCCACGACTTGCACCTCCGTAGTGGGTCAGATTTCCGCGTGATGTATACCATACATGGCGAGTCGGATGGCGCACTGACTGAACAGTCGCTACATCAACTCGAAGGCTACAAGGGATCGCAACCCGTGCGCATTGGCAACGGGGCCGCCACGCAGCGTCAGATGGATATCTATGGCGAATTGGCTGACGCTGCGTTGCTCTATGCGGAAGCGCTTGGATTCTGCGCGGGCGACCGATCACGCGAGAGCCCCCGTGACCTCCGGCGCCTCGTATCAGTGATTGGCGACTTCGTGGCGGACCACTGGCAGGACCTCGACCGAGGCATCTGGGAGGTGCGCGGCCCAGAACGCGCGTTTGTTTACTCCCGTGTGATGTGCTGGGTTGCGCTCGATCGCGCTATGAAGTTGGCATCGGGCCATGTGGATGCTGCGCGTCTCGCCCAGTGGAAGTCTGTCGCGGGCCAACTCCGCAGACAGATCGAGGAGCAGGGATACAGCGAAGACCTGAAGTCCTTTACGCAGGCATTTGGCGTGGATGCTGTGGACGCGGCAAACTTACGCATGTTGCTCGTCAACTACCTTCCGCCGACCGATGATCGATTGCGCAGCACGATTGCGACGACAGGGCACATTCTCAATGGCGATAGCGCGCTCATCTACCGCTATCGTTCGGCCGAACACCCAGCGAACAAGGGCGATGAACCAGCGACCGACGATGGGCTCAGGGGCAGCGAAGGCGCGTTCCTGGCCTGCGCATTCTGGTACGTGAGCAATCTGGCGCTAATAGGTGACCTGGATGAAGCGCGCAATCGTTTCGAGCGCCTGCTGGAATACGCCAGCCCGCTCGGGCTCTATTCTGAAGAAGTTGACCCCAAGACGGGCGCGCTGTTAGGAAACTTTCCGCAGGCGTTTACCCATATCGGCCTGATCAACGCCGCGCATCAATTGGCGATGGCAGAGGAGCGAGACCGTAAAACCTCCGAGTGCGACTAGAGGCGCGTGGTAGACTAGGATTGCGCCGTGCCACTGGTCGCTCGTCTTTCGGCTGGACAGTGACACGGCGCTCGGCGGGGCACGTATGAGCGAGCATGTATCCGACGTCGCCAGCGCAGGCGGACAGTCGCCGCGGCGGCGACAAAAGCGGGACGCCAGCCAGATCTCAGACATCATGCGGCAGGTGCATGGCCGTGATACGACGCCAGAGGTACGGTTGCGGCAGGCGCTTTTGGCGCGTGGACTCCCTCACTCTGTGGCATCTGAAGCCTTGCCCGGCAAGCCTGATATCGTCTTTCCCACTGAGCGTGTCGCCGTGTTCGTGGATGGTGATTACTGGCACGGCAACCAGTGGCGGCGGCGTGGCAAGCTAGCGCTGGAAGAGCAATTCGAGGCGACGGCTGCTGAATCGCGGGTCTACTGGCTGCGCAAGATTCGCCGCAACATGCGCCGCGACTGCCAAGCGACGTCGGCGCTGCTCGACGCAGGCTGGCTCGTGCTTCGTCTATGGGAAAGCCAAATCACACAGGACGTGGAGAGGTGTGCGCAGGTGATAGCCGACAGCGTTGAATCGCGGAGACGCGACGAGCCAGCCCAGCCTGATCGGATCGCGGCGCTACGTGGGCGTCTCTCGCAGATGACGTGCGCAGAGTTCTTCGCGGGTATCGGGCTGATGCGGTTGGGACTGGAACGGCAGGGCTGGCATGTGACGTTCGCGAACGACATCGACGTGCGTAAGCATGCGATGTACACTGCGCATTTCGGCGACGACTCGGCCGCGCACTTTGCGCTGGGGGATGTGCATGCGTTGCCAGTGGCGGCGGCTCCCAGTGTGACGCTAGCTACCGCGAGCTTTCCCTGCAATGATCTCTCGCTGGCGGGCGGACGCGAAGGGCTGGCGGGCAAGCATTCATCCGCGTTCTGGGGCTTCATTCGAGTGCTGACAGAACTTGGGGACAGGCGGCCGCCGCTCGTGCTGCTGGAGAACGTGCCAGGTTTCCTCACCGCGCAAGATGGGGAAGATTTCGCGCGCGCGCTGTCTGCGCTCGACTCGTTGGGCTATGCAGTGGATGCCTTCCAACTCGACGCCGCGCGCTTCACACCGCAGAGTCGCCGTCGCGTCTTTGTCATCGGTGTGCAGGCGAGCCTCGTCGAAGAAACGCCCGCTGAGGCGGTTGGGCTTGTCGCCAGCGAGACGAGGCCACAGGCGCTGGTAGATGCGATTGCCGCAAATAAGGGGTTGCGCTGGTGTGTTCGTCGACTGCCGACGCCACCGCTGAGAACTCATTCGCTCACCGATATTCTCGAGGATTTGCCAGATGAGGATGCCGCGTGGTGGTCAGCTGACCGCGCAACCTATCTGCTGAATCAGATGAGTCCACGCCATCGAGCCCTCGCGCAGCAAATGATCGAAGCGCCAGAGGTAAGCTATGGCACGATCTTTCGCCGCATGCGGAAGGGTCGCTCGATGGCGGAGCTGCGGGCAGATGGGATGGCGGGCTGTCTGCGGACGCCGCGCGGTGGGAGCGGGCGTCAGATTCTCTTCAAAGCGGGATACGGATGCTATCAGGCGCGGCTGCTGACAGCGCGTGAGGCTGCGCGGCTAATGGGCGCCGGCGAGTTTACCATCTCAGGTTCGCTCAATGATGCGTTGTTCGGCTTTGGCGATGCGGTTTGCGCCGACGCCATCGAGTGGATCGCCACCTATTACCTGAATCCGCTAGTCAACGAATTGATTCATGGCGCGCCGTTGCGGGTCGGCGGCGAGTGTGAGACGATTTCCTGACGCCATCGACACGCTGGCGACATGCTGGCGGCGATTTTGAGTGAAGAGGATAGTGCGACGCGATGCAAGACGAGTGGAAAGACATCCAGACGACGCCGGACGATCCAAACGGGCTGCGCGGCAAGCGTGTGCTCGTGATGGGGCTGGGGCTACTGGGAGGTGGTGTGGCCACCGCGCGCTATGCTGTGCAGCAGGGAGCCGCCGAGGTCACAGTTACTGACCTGCGCTCAGCGGAGATGCTGGCGCCGAGCATCGCTCGTTTGGAAGGGCTTCCCATTCGCTATGCGCTGGGCGCCCATGATCCCGAGGATTTTCGGCAAGCGGATGTCGTTGTGCGTAATCCGAATGTGCGCCGCGACTCGCCGTTCCTTGCCGTGGCTCGTGAGGCTGGCAAACGCATCGAGATGGAGATTGCGTGGTTCTTCCGCGCCTGTCCGGGTAAGATCGCTGGCGTGACGGGGACGCGCGGGAAGAGCACGACGACGCTGCTGCTGCACCACATTCTGGAGGTGGCCGGATGGGCGCCGTTGCTGGGCGGGAATCTCGGTGGCATCGAGACGCTCTCACTTTTGCCGCAGATCACGCCCGACCGCTGGACTGTGCTAGAACTCGGCAATTGGATGCTTGAAGGGCTGCATACCGTGCGCCGCAGTCCGCAACTGTCGATCTTCACAAACTTGCTGCCTGACCATCTCGACGCCTACGACTCGATGGAGGATTACGGGCAGGCCAAGACCAGCATCTTCCGCTATCAGCGACCGGGGGATTTTGCGCTCTTCAACGCGGATAACGACTTCAGCGCACGCTATGCGGGCGAAGCGAGTGGTCCGGATGTGTGGCTCTACAGCGCCGAACGTCGCGTGAGCTATCCCCGCGCGCGGCCACAGGAGACGCGCCCCTTCGCCTATGCGGATGCGATTCGCCTGCGCGGCGCGCACAACCTGGCGAATGTGCAGGCGGCGACGCTTGCCGCGCAGTTGCTCGGCGTCGCGGAGCAGGCCATTCGCGAGGGGGTCGAGACGTTTGGAGGCGTCCCACACCGGCTGGAGGTGGTGCGCACGCTGGACGGCGTAACGTGGGTAAATGATAGCGCTAGCACAGCGCCGATTGCGGGGGTGGCAGCGCTTCAGAGTTTTTCAGAGCCAATCGTCCTCATCGCGGGCGGGAACACGAAACGCATCGACCACAGTGACTGGGCGGAGGCGGCTGCGACGCGCGCCAAGCGCATCATCCTGTTGAAGGGCAGCGCCACCGAGGCGTTTGCGGCGGACGTGCGGGCGGCGGCGGCCCGTCATGGTCGAACCGACCCCATCGAGGGCATTTTCGACAACTTCGCCGCCGCCATCCAGCGAGCGCGTGACCTGGCGGAGCCGGGCGATGTGGCGCTGCTCTCACCCGGATTCACCAGCTTCGGCATGTTCCTGCATGAGTTCGACCGTGGAGAGCAGTTCCGCTCGTTGGTGCAGGCGCTGCCCGAGCAGCCGCAGGAGTCGCAGGCGTAGAACCCGATCAGGCGTCGCCCCACGGAAGCGCATCGTTGAGCAGAAGCGCTTGCGCCTGCTCGCCGCTGCGGATGACGCCCTCTCCTTCTGGCACGATCAGCAACGCCGTGGCCCCCTGGAGAGATGAGATGAGGTGCGACTCCTGCTCTCCGGTCGCCAGCGCGACGAGACGGCCATCGCGTGAAGCGAGGCGCACCCGCACGAAGTGGCGGCGATCAGAGCGACGTTGGTCGCTGCCCTCCAGTGTGACGATGATCGTGGGGCGTTCCACCTGCGCCGCGCCCAGCATGCGACGGATGGCTGGTCGTCCGAATAGCTCGAAGGTGACGGCGGCTGACACTGGATTACCTGGCAGGCCCAGCAGCGGTGTCTCTCCGAGTGTTCCAAAGGCCAGCGGCTTGCCGGGGCGCATCCGCACACGCCAGAACTCCATCTTGCCCTGCTCGTCGAGCATTTGCTTGACCAGATCGTAGTCTCCAACCGAGACGCCGCCTGATGTCAGGATGAGATCGTAGCCTTGCGCCTCTCGCAACTTCGCGCGTAGCTCATCTTCGCGGTCAGGCGCGATTCCAAGCGATGTGGGAACCGCGCCAGCCCTTGCGACGGCTGCTAGCAGGTACGGCGTATTACTATTGTAGATTTGTCCCGGCTTTAGCGGTTCGCCGAGTGGAACGAGTTCGTCGCCGGTCGCGAGAATCGCCACCCGTGGGCGTCGCGTGACGCGCGCAGGCGAGACGCCAAGTGAGGCCAGCAAGGCAATCTCTGCCGGACCAAGCTCAGCGCCCGCTCGCGCCAGAAGCATCCCAGGCCGCGCGTCTTCGCCGGCGTGGCGCAGGTTATTGCTTGGCGCGACCTTCTGGCGAATGGTGACCCAGCCGTCGGCGACCTCGGTTAGTTCCTGCTGCAGCACCGCATCGGCTCCGTCGGGTACAGGCGCGCCCGTTAGGATGCGCACTGCCTGACCGGGCTGTACGACATCCGGAAAGACGCTGCCCGCTGGAACCTCGCCCACCAGTCGCAGGCGCGTCGGGGATGCGTCGCTCGCGGAATGCGTATCCTCAGAGCGTAGCGCGTACCCGTCCATCGCGGAGTTCGTAAAGGGTGGCGACGACGTTTGCGCCACCGCATCTGCGGCGAGCACGCGGCCCAGCGCCTGTGTCAGCGGCGCCTCCTCCGCCTCCAGTGGTTTGAAGCGTGCGAGGACATGTTCCCGCGCCTCCTCGACAGTCATCATCGTGTGCGACCCTCCGCTTGATGTCTAGTGCGCCTATCGACGCGCCAATCGCCGCCCGCCAGAGTATAGCGATGTTAGACTGTTACATGTCCTGTTCAGTTGGGCGAATCAGTACTTCGTTGACCGCGGCATGGCGTGGGCGTGTCACCATGTACGTGATGGCGTCGGCGATGTCTTCGGCACGCAGTTGCTCGACACCTTCCCAGCGCGCTCGTTGCTGCTCCAGAATCTCTGGACGCAGGTGTTCGCGGAGTTCCGTGTCGACGGCGCCCGGTTCGATGAGCCCGACGCGCACATGCTGCTTCGCGACTTCCTGCCTCAGCGACTCACTAAAGGCGCCTACGCCGAATTTTGTCAGGTTGTACACGCCCGAGCCACGGCGCGGCATGCGGCCGGCGACCGAACTTACATTGACGAGGTCAGCCACTTTGCGTAGATCGGATTCCGCGGCCTTCAGTAAATGCGGCAATGCAGCATGGGCAACGTAGAGCAAGCCCAGCACATTCAATTCGATCATGCGATTCCACTCTTCGAGCGGAGCGTTGACGACGGGGCCGAGCAGCATGACGCCTGCATTGTTGATGACGATATCGAGCCGTCCGCGCCATGCAGCCGCTTTCTCGACCGCCGCAGCCGCCTCATCTTGCTTCTTGACGTCCGTTTCGAGCACGAGCGCCAGTCCACCTTGTGCGATGATGCGCTCGGCCAGTGCGTCGAGTCGATCTTTGCGTCGCGCCGCGAGCGCCACTGCGGCGCCTTCCTCCGCCAGCGCGAGCGCTGTCGCCTCGCCGATGCCACTACTCGCTCCCGTTACGAGCGCTACGGTTCCTTCGAGTCGCGATGCCATAGTAATCCCCTCGCGCTTCCAGTACATAGTTGGGCGTCATGCGCGCCGGCATGCGCGCGATGGGGTGGCCTGCGTCGTCCTACGCCGCGTAGAGCGCAAAGTTGGTGTAGGTCGCCTCGACGCCATGGTTGAGTACGATGACGCCAGCGCCACCCCCATTGGGGCCGTTCGAGCGCAGGGGCGCCACGCCGACATACGCGCCGTTCACGAATAGCGAAACCTGATGCGCCGATACGTGAGTGATGACGGTGATCGTGTTCGATGCGCCATCGCCACGATTCATATGCGGCGCGAAGCCTCCGCTAATGAACGACCACGTATTCTTGTAATACCACAGGTAGTATTGTCCATCGGGCGAGAGGAAGAATGCGTAGTATGTCTGAGCGTTGGTCGGACCGTTGACGAAGAAGCGCATGCCAGCCAGGTCGCCACCCACACCGCTGGTGATGGACATCGTCACCTGCTCGGCATAGTCGCCTGTTGGAGCAGGCATCGGCGCATCCGCCGCGATAGGGTACGCGATGACCGTGTTGTTGAGGTGCAGTCTATGGTCATTGCTGAAGTAGACCTGACCGTTAGCGACTTGCCAGTTCGAGGAATTGGTGGCGAGGCTGTCCTTGAACAGTGGCTGTGTCGCAAGGATCGCCTGAAGTTGCGCCTGCGCCTGTTGACCCTCCGCCGTCTGGCTGGGATCGACGCCTCCGACGACCGTCGGCGCGGCATTTGGTCCCTCGAACGTCGCCACTTTCGTTTGCGTCGCTCCGGTCGCACTGTGAATCGCATAGGCGCTCACGGCGCATGTCACCAGTGCGATAAGCAGGGCGGCGATGGTCGCCGCGGCGAAGGGCCGCCAGAGCGTCGCGGGGGCGTCATTCGGAAGATCTGCGGCTGCATCAAATGCGCGACGCGGACCACTTGCAGCGCCACGTGCGCCGCCCAGTCGCGCAAACTCGCGGGTAACCCCTGTCATACCGTTCGGAGATACCTCGGCAAGCGCGTCGTTGAGCGCGCGCACGAACAGTTCAATGGACGGGAATCGCCGCTCTGGTTGCTTGGCGAGCGCTCGCGCCATGACCTCATTAAGACTATCGGGCGCGTCAGGATTGAGCGCCGACACCGGCGGCGCCTCAGCGCTGTTCACATGCGATGGCAGGGTTTCAGGCGAGCCAATGAACGGCGGGCGGCCCGTCAAAAGGTAATAGAGCACGGCTGCAAGGCCATACTGGTCGGTCGCTGGAGAGAGAGCACCGCGTAACTGCTCAGGCGCCGCGAATTGCAGCTGCTTGCCTATCCAGTCATCAAGTTGGCCGCCCTGCATCGCCATCTGTGCGGCCAGCGGTGTGAGCCCGCTCTGGCCGAAGTCGCTCATGGCAGCCATCGGCGCGCCACGCGACGATGTGCGCACGAAGATGTTCGATGGCTTGATGTCGCCGTGGACGATGCCGATAGCGTGCGCCGCCTGCAGCGCGTGGCCAAGTTGCGCCGCGAGCCGCGCCACTACACCAGCCGCCAATGGAACCGCGATTGCCCCTGGGCGCGACAGTACGTCCGCCAGCGAACCACCGCGCGCGTATGCCATCGCGATTCCGACGGTCGAGCCTTCAGTTACGGCGCCCGCAAGTGGGATGATGTGTCGATGGCGTAGCGCGGCGATGCGCTCTGTGTGCGCGACTGCCTGTTGCGTGAGAGGGTCACTCGCGGGTGGCCGCAAGACTTTGATAGCCATGGATGTTGGCGTTGACGCGTCTACGCCGTTCGCAGGCTGCGCACGATAGACCGTTCCAAATACTCCGCCGCCCAGGCGCTCAAGTAGTTGGTATGACCCCAGGGTCGATCCTTCCAGACCTGGTTCAGTCATGGTTGCCTCCCGTTGCGCTTCCCGTCGGCGCCGACGGCTTCCAGCGCCCCGCGTCTGGCAGTATAGGCGTTGTGGCAGGCGTGGCGCAAGGAGACAGGGCAAGAGGTCATGGCGGCTACATGGCGCCCGTTGGCATAGGTTCGCAGGAAATGTCGCTCCTGTTATACTGAAGGCTGGAGCGACGTCGTTTTTCCGATCACCCCAGGAGCGAACACTGTGGAACTTTCGCAGCGGCTGCGCAGCCTGCCACCGTACCATTTCGCCGCATACAACAAGAAGATCGCCGACCTCCGGGCCAGCGGCGTGGACATCATCAATCTCTCGATTGGCGATCCCGATCTGGAGACGCCAGCCGAGGTGATCGCGGCGATGGCGGAGAGCGCGAAGCAGCCGACCAATCAGCGCTATCCGGAATATGAGGGAATGCTTGCGCTGCGTGAGGCGTTCGCGTCCTGGTTCCAGCGGCGCTTTGGCGTCGAACTCGATCCACGGCGGCAGATGACCACGCTCATCGGCTCGAAAGAAGGGCTGGCGCATCTGCCGATGGCGATCATGAATCCGGGCGACGTCGCGCTGATGCCAAATCCAGCGTATCCTGTCTACCCCACCGCCGTGGCTTTGGCAGGCGGCGTCTGCTACGATCTCCCGCTCGACGCCGAGCACGGCTGGCTGCCTGACCTGCAGGCGATTCCTGCTGACGTTCTGGCGCGGGGAAAGACGCTCTGGCTGAACTATCCCAACAATCCGACTGGCGCCTCTGCGTCGCTCCCGTTCTTCGAGGAAGCGGTGGCGTTCGCTCGCAAGCATGATCTGCTGCTCATCCACGACATGGCCTATGCTGAGGTGCGATTCGACGGCGCACGGCCGCCGAGCATTTTGCAGGTCCCGGGCGCGAGCGATGTCGCGGTAGAGTTTCATTCCTTCTCGAAGGCCTACAACATGGCCGGTTTCCGCATGGGCATGATGGTTGGTAATCAGCTTGCCTGCGAGGGGCTGACGCGGCTCAAAAGCAATATTGATACGGGAATCTTCCGCCCGCTCCAGATTGCCGCGATTCGTGCGCTAGAGTTGCCGGATGAGTGGCTCGATCAGCGCAACGCGATCTATCAGCGGCGGCGCGATGTGCTGTGGACGGCGCTGCGAGAGATGGGCATGCGCGTGGAGAAGCCAGCGGCGGGCCTCTACCTCTGGCCGCAGGTTCCCCAGGACGAAACGTCGGGCGAGTTCGCGCTGCGAATGCTCGATTCAGCAGCCGTTGCGATCACGCCTGGGACGAACTTTGGTAGTCGCGGCGAGGGGTACCTGCGTATCACCCTCACAGCGCCCGATGAGCGGATTGCGGAGGCGGCGGCCCGCCTGTCGTCAGCGTTCGCAACCGCTCGCGAATAGGCTCAGCGCTAGAGGTCGATGCCTGGGACGCCAGACGAACCGAGGGCAAAGCTGACTTCGCCACCATGGAAGAGATCGTGCTCGATGACGTGCCAGATGACCCACTGACGAGTGCGCATGCCGTCGTGGGACGTAGGGAACTCGCCGCCGAGGTCATTAGTGGTCCAGCGCGCCAGGCACTCTGAGATGAGGCGCCAGGTCTCTTCCAGGCCGAGTTCGAGTTGGGCTGCATTCAGCGTTGGGCCATCATCTTCGTCCCAGGTATAGTATTGCTCCCACTTGGCGTCGCCCTCGCCGAGCCGTTCGTGGAACCACCAGGCGCGGGCGCTAATGATGTGCGCAATGATCTTCACCACTTCGCGCTGATTCTGCGCTGTCCGGATGGTGAGTTGTTCCGGCGTGAGCGGCGCGACCAGTGTGACCAGTCGCTTATTGAATTGCTCCCAACCGGCATAAACGTCCTTGAGAGGCGTCGCCGCTGGTGTCTGCTCGGTCATTCCAGACTCCCTTATGGAACTAGACATTCACTTCCATCGCAACCGGCGTATGATATCCCAAAAGACACCGTGTTGAAATCGGGTGTTCGACTGGACGCATGTCCAGAGCGGCTGAGGTACAGTCGGTGAGGTGAGAAGAAGCTATGGGTCGCACTGTGACCAGAACCCGCCCCGTGAGCGCCGCGCAATTCTGGCTTTCTATCGTCGGAGCGCTGCTGGTCGGCGTCGCATATTTCCAACTGCCGCCCAATGTCGTGTTTGGTCCACCCTGGCTGCTGTTGGCAGTCGAGGTGGTATTGGTGGGGCCTTCAGTTATCGCGCAGTTCAGTGGACAAAGATTGCCACATAGTGTCGGGCGCGCTTTCTCATACGCACTGCTCGCCGCGCTGACGTTAGCGCTCGGCAGTTCCGCGGCGCTGCTGGTCAATCATTTGCACGACCTCAATTCCCGCGAAATCCTCAGATCTGGCGTGTGGCTGTGGGCGAGCAACCTACTCATCTTCGCGTCGTGGTATTGGGAGATCGACGGCGATGGACCGATCTCACGTCACAGGAACAACCATGAAGCTGCTGACTTTCAGTTTCCGCAGCAGCAGGGTGGTAATCGCACCGGCTGGCGACCAGGCTTCATCGACTATCTGTTTCTCGCATTCTGCACGGCCACTGCCCTGAGCCCTGCCGACACGATGCCGCTGACTCGTCGCGCCAAGCTCCTTATGATGGTCGAGGCGCTGCTGTCCATGTTCATTTTGTTGCTGCTGATCGCACGATTTGTGAATGTAGCGTGAGTCCGAGCCGAAGGAGTCGAAAGCTATGAGCGAGACGGTCCGTGAGGTCGTGATTGTAGAGGCGACGCGCACGCCGATTGGCAGGCGTAACGGCGCGCTGCGTGAGGAGCACCCGGTGATGCTGGCCGCGCAGGTCTTGCGCGAGGTGACCCGTCGCGCAGGCATCGAGGCGGGAGTCGTGGAAGATGTCGTTTGGGGCTGTGTCAGTCAGGTGGGCGAGCAGGGCTTCAATGTCGCGCGTAATGCCGTGTTGGCCGCTGGCTTTCCCATCGAAGTACCTGCCACGACGGTTGATCGCCAGTGTGGTTCGGGACAGCAAGCGATTCACTTCGCCGCGAATCTGATCCAGTCGGGCGTCTGCGAGGTCACCATCGCGGGTGGCGTAGAGAATATGTCGCGGCTGCCGATTGGCTCGTCTACCTCCATAGGCGGCAGTCCGTTCCCGCCGTCGCTGCTTGAAGTCTATCCGATCACGCATCAGGGTGTGTCGGCTGAGATGATCGCGGACAAATGGAACATCACCCGCGAGGAGATGGATACTTTCGGGCTTCGCAGCCATCAACTCGCGGCGGCGGCCCAGGATGCCGGCGCCTTTGACCGTGAGATCGTCGCAGTGGGATTGAGCGATGGCTCAACGTTGACGCGGGACGAGGGCATACGGCGCGACACGACACTTGAGCGGCTCGCGTCCCTGCAACCCGCTTTCAAGCCGGATGGCAAGGTGACGGCTGGCAGCAGCAGCCAGATCAGCGACGGAGCAGCCGCTCTGCTGCTGATGACGCCTCAGCGCGCGCAGGAACTCGGGCTTCGACCGCGCGCCCGCATCGTGGCGCAGCGCGTGGTGGGCGTTGACCCCGTAATGATGTTGACGGGCCCGATACCGGCGACGCAGCAGATTCTGCAGCGGACTGGTCTGACGATAGATGACATTGACCTGTTCGAGATCAACGAAGCATTCGCGCCGGTTGTGTTGGCCTGGGAAAAGGAACTGCATCCTGATATGGACCGCGTCAACGTCAACGGCGGCGCCATCGCGCTTGGCCATCCCTTGGGCGCTTCGGGCGCGCGACTGATGGTGACGCTCCTGCACGAACTCGAACGACGGGGCGGCCGCTATGGCTTGCAGGCGATGTGCTGCGGTGGTGGCATCGGAACGGCGACAATCATCGAACGGCTCTGAGTGCGTGATGGGTTTGTGCGCCTCAGTTATTGGGTAACGGTGATACAATTCTGGCGGACGCCTGCACGCCCGCGTGACGGGCAGTATGGCGTGTCCCCGGCGATGGGACGCGGCAACGGGGCCGCGCCGCTGGAGATGTTTTCCAGAGGAAGCCGATTACAGGAGGATATACCTCATGGCAACGCGAGTCGCGATCAATGGTTTTGGGCGTATCGGACGCCAGAGCCTGAAGGCCATGCTCGAGCGCTACCCAAATGACATCGATGTCGTCGCCATCAACGATCTTGCCGACATCGAGGCGAACGCGCATCTCTTCCGCTATGACTCCACCTATGGCCGCTTCAACGGCAAGGTCGAGGTGGGCGAGAAAGAGATCATCATCAACGGCAAGCACATTCGTGTGTTCTCCGACAAGGACCCTGGGCAGATTCCGTGGGGCGAAGTCGGCGCCGAGATTGTCATCGAGAGCACTGGCTTCTTCACTGATGGCGCCAAGGCTGGCGCGCATCGCCGCGACACGGTCAAGAAGGTCATGATTTCCGCTCCGGCGAAGGGCGAGGACATCACCCTCGTGCTGGGCGTGAATGAAGACAAGTATGACCCCGCCAAGCATCACGTCATCTCCAACGCCTCCTGCACGACCAACTGCCTCGCGCCAGCCGCAAAGGTAGTCAACGACGCCTTCGGCATCGAGAAGGGCATGATGACGACCGTCCATTCCTTCACGAACGACCAGCGCACGCTCGACGTCGTACACTCCGACCTGCGTCGCGCCCGCACGGCCAGCGCGAACATCATCCCCACCAGCACAGGCGCCGCTCGCGCGCTCGCATTGGTCATCCCTGAGCTGAAGGGGAAGTTTGACGGCTTTTCGCTGCGCGTGCCAACGGTGACCGTGTCGGTCGTGGATTTCGTGGCCGAACTGAAGAAGGGCACGACAGTCGAAGAGGTGAACAAGCTCTTCAAGGAAGCCGCCGCTGGCAAGCTCAACGGCATCCTCGATTACACCGAAGAGCCGCTTGTGTCGAGCGACTTCCGCGGCGACTCGCACTCCTCGATCATCGACGGTCTATCCACGATGATGCTGGGCGACAACATGCTCAAGGTCATCGCCTGGTACGACAACGAGTGGGGCTACTCGTCGCGCGTGGCCGACATGACGAAGTTCATCGCCGAACGGCTGTAGAGAGGCCGATTCCGATGGACAAGGCGACCGTACGCGATATCAACGCGCACGGCAAGCGAGCGTTGGTGCGCGTTGATTTCAACGTCCCGCAGGACGACAATGGCGCAATTACCGACGATACCCGCATCCGTGCGTCTTTGCCAACGATCACGTATCTGCTCGACCAGGGCGCCTCAGTGGTCTTGATGAGCCATCTGGGGCGCCCTAAGGGCAAAGTGAATCCCAAGTACAGCCTGCGTCCGGTCGCGGAGCGCCTGGGTGAACTGCTCGGGCGTCCCGTCACGCTTGCGCCAGATTGCGTCGGCTCTGAGGTCGAGTCGCTGGCAAAGGCGTTGAAGCCAGGCGAGGCGCTGCTGCTCGAAAATCTGCGCTTCCACGCGGAGGAAGAGGCGAACGACGCAGCGTTCGCGCGTCAACTCGCATCGCTCGGCGAGGTCTACGTCAACGACGCGTTCGGCACGGCCCACC